>JAWBOF010000161.1:0-2516 GCA_038826685.1 Bathyarchaeia archaeon | reverse complement strand
GATTCCCTTGTCTTTGGCTAATGTGGCTGCGGCGCTTGCTGCCCTCATGGCGGCGTATGGTGAGGATTCGAGTCTGTCTTGTTTGACGAACATTCCGCCTGATGTGCGGGCGATGGTTTCGGCGCCGGAGATGTCGGTTATGTGGATAATTGTGTTGTTGTAGCTGCTGTAAATGTGGACGACTCCCCATCTATCGGTTTTTTTGCTCATTCTTCAGCCTCCTCTGGTCTGCCGCCGGTTTTCTGTTTTGGTTGTGGAGCGTGCCTCGTTTCGGCGACAGGGATTTGGTGTATTGGATGTTCTGGGTTAGCTAAAGCGCTGGTTGGAGAAAATGTAATTTTTGCTTCTTCATCCCTGAGCACGAGGTAACTTGGAGCGCGGACTCGTTTTTTCTCTATGGCTATGTGTCCGTGAATGATCAGTTGACGGGCTTGATGGATTGATTTTGCCAAGCCTTTTCTGTGAACCAGCGTTTGGAGCCGTCTTTCAAGAATGTTTTCAATCGCCAAGTCCAAAACGTCGTCTAAAACCGCGGTCTCGGGTAGAATTCCCAACCGATTGAGCCGCGTGAGGAGTTGTTTCTCCAATACTTCGCGTTGTTCTTGCGGCATGCCCAACAAAGACCTGGCGATTCCTCTGAACCTTGAAAGCATGGTTCTATGGCGCCATAGTTCGTGTTTGTTGCGGAGTCCGTATTCTCCGAGGAGTTTGAGTTCTGCTTGCAGTGTGTCGGTTCGCCAGGGAAACCGTGGTGTCTCGTATTTTTTGCTTTGTTTTTTCGGGTCGCCCATTACTTCTTACTCTCCGCGGCTTTTGCCTTCTCCATAATTAGCTTCTTCTTGACACCTAATGCTTTGCCGCTGCGTCCAGTGGTTTTTGTTCTTTGTCCGCGTACTTTTAGGCCGTATGCGTGGCGGTAGCCTCGCCATGATTTGAGGTTTTTCATTTGTTCGATGTCCATTTTTTTGCGGAGTACAAGGTCTGAGCCGATTAGGTGGAGGTTTTTGCCCGTGTCTAGGTCTTTCTGGCGGTTAAAGTACCATGGAGGTAAACCGTGTTTGTCTGGGTTTCGGATTATGTCCTCTATTTTTTCTACTTCCGCTTCCGTAAGCATGCCCACTCGGGTTTCGGGGTTGATTCCGGCTTTTCTGATTATTGCTTGCGCCAGGTTTACGCCTATGCCATTGATGTTGGGCAGTACGTAGGCTAGTTTTTCGGTGCCTGGCAGGTCAGTTTCGGTTATTCTGACTATGTGACGAAATTCTTTGGACATTAAGTAGCCGTCCGCTTGATTCTTTAGGCTAACTACCGAAAAATAATGGATACTTTATTTAAACTTTCCTTCTTTGGGTTGTCAGAAGAAGATTTTACCCTCGATGAATGCTAACGTGCGGGGGTCTTTGGGTTGATTGAAGAATATTTCAGGCGTGTCTGTTTCTATCAGTTCTCCGTCTAACAAGAGCGCCACTTTGTCGGCTATGCGTTTGGCTTGGAACATGTTGTGCGTGGTCAAGATTACTGTGGCTTTTCGTTCTCTCGCTATGTTGAGGATTACTTCTTCGATTAGCATAGCGTTGGCGGGGTCGAGGTTGGCTGTGGGTTCGTCAAGGAGCAACAGTTCGGGTTCGATGACTAAAGCCTGCGCAAGTGCCACACGTTGTGCCTCGCCACCTGAAAGGGTGGACACGTGCCTTTGTTCAAATCCAGAAAGCCGCACAAGTTTCAGGACAGATTTTACTTTTTTCTTAACGCTCTCCTCGGGTACGTCCCTGATTTTTAAGCCGTAAGCCACGTTGTCATAAACCTTTGCATTAAAGAGCACTGTGCGTTGAAAGACCACGCCGAACTTTCTTCGCCACTTAACAAGGTTTTCTGGCGAGTAGTCTTCTATTTCCGTGTTGGCGAACTTGATTCTGCCTTTAGAAGGCTTGTCCAACAGGTCTAGTAGGCGAATGAGTGTGGTTTTTCCTGCACCGTTGGGTCCGATGATGACGAAGACTTCGCTTTCTTCAACGCTAAAACTGACGTCCCGAAGTAAGGTTTTTTGTGAAAGTTGTTTGCTGAGGTTTTGCGCTTCTACTGACACGGTCAATGTTTTGCCTCCCTAATTTGAAGAATTGTAAGGATTATGTTTATTGCGAAGGCGATTGCAAGTAGGATTACGCCCAGCGTCAATGCAAGTTCGTATTCTCCAACTTGAACGGCGTCAACTATCTCCGTGGTAAGCGTTGAAGTTTTTAGCCAAATGTTTCCTCCAGCAATCATAATCCCACCCACCTCTGAGATTGCCGCACCGAAGGCAACGATAACCGCGGTAAGCAAGCCGATTTTTGCTTCTTTCAATACTGCGAACGCCGCTTCACGGTTCGTTGCACCTAGGGATAAGGCTTTGTCTCTAATCGCCTTGTCCACCCCGCCCACCGCTGAGATCGTGACGCCGACGGTGATGGGAATAACAAGTATGAGTTGAGTGATTATCATTGCAGTTGGTGTAAAAACCAAGCCCAAGAAACCCA
>JAWBOF010000160.1:0-2521 GCA_038826685.1 Bathyarchaeia archaeon | reverse complement strand
GCGTACGTTATCGCCATCACCCGCGACGGATGCCCCGGCTGTGAAAAACAAAAACCACTGTTTGACGCATTGGCGTCGAGAATGAAGAAAAAGCATGGCGAAAAAGTAGTTTTCACGCGGGTGCACATCCGGTACTCTCAAAACTATACAACGGAGTCCACGCGTAGCAAAGATGTGTTTCATCATTACTTTTATCCCACTAACCTAATACTGATACGCACCCGAGACCGCGGCGCGTTCGAGTACTACCGCAATGCTGCCCCAGAAATTAGTGAATTAGAGAAGAACCTCGAGTCAGCAATTGAAACTGCGGTTATGCTTGAAAAAGAAAGTTGACTTGGGTTATGCAGGTTTAGTCTTTTGGTTCATGCCTTTGTGAGTTGAATAGTTTTGCGGTTTTCTGCGTCCATTCGTCAAAGCCCGCGTGTGAATCGGGATAGTGGCTATACCATTCTCTTGTTTTCTTTATCAAAGCAACCGTGTTGCGAAGTTTTCTAAGGAAGCTGACTTTCCGTATCCCGCGGAAGACTCGTACGGATTTTTCTGTGATGGTTAGTTTGACTTCTTTCCCGAGACTGGTTTGGAGAAGGTCATCCTCGGTGATCAGCCTAAGCCGCATGCCATAGTTTAATTCGTCATCGTCGGTCCTTTGAAGAAAAGCACGAAAAACATCCAGCCCCGCTTGTTTCAGTCCATAAGATTCCATGTATTTCACGTTGTACCCCCACAGTCCATCACAACTTACGTCGTCTTTCTCCAACGCCTCAATAATGGTTCTGCCAGCAAGCGTGCCACCCATCATCGATGGCCCTATGCCTCCTCCATGAATTGGGTTCACTTGGCACGCAGCATCGCCCACTATGATGATGCCGTTTCCAACCATGTTATCCAAAGGTCTTCTGGTAGGCACATACCACGCGCCGCCCTCAATCAATGACGAATCCTTGAAAATAGGCTTGGACAAAACATGCCGGTACAACGTTTCTCTTGGGTTTGGAAAATTCTTCATCATCGCAACGCCTAAGCCAACGTTAACTTTCGAGTCGCCCTTTGGGAATATCCAGTAGTAGCCGCCGGGACAGTGTTTTTGTGAGAGGTAAATGTGGCACATTTCCGGTTCTTCAATTGGCTCTTTCAGCGTGCGGATCTCCCTGTAGCATGCCTCTACGTCTTGGTTTTCCACTTCTGTGGGCACACCCATCTCTCGGGGAAGTTTTTTGCGGATAATGGCTGGGAACCCGCTGGCTTCGATCGTGATTTTTGCGTAAATTTTTGTGGTGGTTTCGGTTTTCTGGTTTTTGACAGTTAAACCTTTCACGTAGCCTTTTTCGATTATTGGTTCGACGGCTTGTGTTTGATCTTTTAACTGTGCGCCAGCGTCCACTGCTTCCTTGAGCAGTCTTTGTCCGAACGCGTGACGATTCAAAAGAAAACCCCTTAGTCCTTCGCCTTTCACGTCGAAGATAGACTGCAAATCAGGCGAGTATATCCGCACGCCTGCCATGACACGTTCCAATTCGTCACCCTTCGGATAAGTTAAACCTAACTTGTCAAAATGATGTTGCCCAACTGCGTCTCCACAGATTTTTTTGCCAATGTCCTGTTTTTGTTTACGGTCAATCAACAGCGTGTCAAGTCCCGCCTTTGCAACAGTTTTTGCCGCTAAACAACCCGCAGTTCCCGCGCCTACAACGACAACATCATATTTTTCCAATGAAGGAACACTCCTACGCGTAAATAGTTGCTTATGTGCAGTAGTTACCTTGATAAACATTTTCCAAAAACCGCAACATCCACAAAAGATTTCCATAAGGGGCCGGAGCCGGGATTTGAACCCGGGCGCTAGGCTCCACAGGCCTATAGGCTACCAGGCTACCTCACCCCGGCCACTTTTTAGACGATTTAGTTAGTTTTTATGGTTGTCTTGCTCATTTGCGTTTCTGCAATGCATCTTTCTTTTTTGGTGGTTGGCGGTTTTTGTTATGATTTTCTTTACTGCCTCTACCAGTGATTCGCCATTGGTTGAAATGTTGACGAGGGGTAGGTTAAACATTTGGGATTTTGACGTTTGGGTGGCAATCACGCCTGTTGTTGCTAAGATTGGTGGAATGGTTCCGTGGAGTGTCTTCTTAAGGTCGTCTTCGTTTTTTGCGGTTATTATTTTTTGAATGTCCCTTCTTTTCGCAGTCGTCGAGTGAAAACCTTCTAGAAAGACGACGTCCAAGTTTTCTTTGTTTATGAAGTTAAGGATTTCGAGTAAATGAAAACTTTCGTCAGGCTGTCTGCTTTTCTTTATGATGGCTATTTCTCGGCTTGTTGCTGCGACGATGATTTTTGCTCCGGCTTGGGCAAACCTGAACGTGTCCTTTCCAGGCGTGTCGATGGAAAAGGCTGGGTCGTGGATGTGTTTTATTGCGCCTACTTTGAACCCTTCTTCGGCTAATTGTCTGGTCAAGTATTCAATCGTAGTTGTCTTGCCCGACTCTTTGCTGCCGACAACTGCGAAAATTATGGCCATCTT
>JAWBOF010000159.1:0-2541 GCA_038826685.1 Bathyarchaeia archaeon | reverse complement strand
ACGTCTTCTATCCAATTGGCCAGAAAAGCCTTCAACAGAGCCATGGAAGAAACTCCGAGCGATTTTTTCCCAACACGGTTAATGATGAACGTGAAAAGAAGAATTGTTGCCACGATTATCGGAATCGAAACTAGGGGAAAAATAAAAAAAGACGCTTCGAGCGATTCGCCGATTAACCATGGCCACGTGAAATAGAAAAAGCCTACCCACAAAATCGGGTGTAACAAAGCGGCTACAGAAGCCATCCAGAACCCCTTGAACAACGTCGCCGAGTACACTAAAAGCCGCAGAAGCGACACGGCGCAGAAACCTAGAAGAAACATTTTCAACCAGAATTCGACGTTTTGAAAAAGCATGCCTAAGGCTGTACCGATTAGCATTAACCCAATCCATAGCGTGGTGGAGAAGAGTGAAAGTCCGTTGCATCGTCGGGCGTTGTAAACAGGTTCTGAACGCAACAAACGGCAGACGGCCAAGTCAGACAAAACAACGATAAGAAACAAACAGGTCCCCCAAAAAACGCCTAAAAATGCTCGCGCAGTGAAGGGGAGGATGATGAAAAATCCGCCAACGACGCATAATAGAGCCAGAGAAAACAGAATCGTGGAATGAGGCGGCAATGTAAACAAGGAAGAATACCGCTTGACTGCTTGGTCGATGAAATCTTGTTGAGTGTTTTTTGTCGTCATGGGCGACGCACTTTGGGCACTTTCTCATAAGTTGATGCGCTTACATATAAAGTCAGTTGCAAAATCGACACAATCGTTGCAAGAACAACGCAACGGCGACGCTTCATTTTTTATCAAACATTAAAAACGTCGAAACAATGTAACTGTGGACTTCTGCGAATAATGGATAAGGGGGTTCGAGAGTTTTTTGGGATAAAGTTTTATCTGAGACTATATACATGTAACTATTTACCGGTACTCTTATGCCAGAAACTCCACTACCTCCTAGCATATTTCACATGCTCGAACGTAACGTGGGGAAAAAGATACTCGTGGTTTTAGAGCAGACATACGGTTTCGAAGGAGAACTCGTCGCGGTAACGCAACAACCCGCGGGCATTTGGCTTTCAAACGCCGAAGCCGTCACTCTTCGCTCTACAATAGCCCAACCTATTCCCCAAGTGACCTCGCGAGTAGAAAAAAGCGAAATCTTTCTCCACTTAAACTCGGTTCAACGAATCGAGGTTTTACATAAAAGCCGCTAGAAGTGAAGCACTCCCACGGCTTGGAGTTGTATTACAATAGCAACGATTATTAGTCCCACGGTAAAAGCCACAAGAAGCTCTGGACGCATTTTGATTCCTTCGGTTTCCTCTTCAAAAAACCTTAGAAGACCAGCGCTTTGTGCTGGCATCGGCGAACCGCTTCTCTTCTTTTTCCGTTTTACTGCCATTTTCGCGTCACAGCAGAAGTTTTTATGCATCGTCTCAGTAATATATGTTGCGTCTTGTTGTTCAAAGCTTTTATTTCTCGTTGTAGACTGATAAGACAAAGATGAGGTGCGCGTGGATGTCTGCTCGTAAAGAGTATAACCAGACGTTTGAACTTCTCCAGAAACATCATCAATGGTTCCGCGAAAGCATACCCCTAATCGCCAGCGAAAACATCCCGAGCCCCGCCGTGAGAGAGGCAATAATAAGCGATTTCGGCAATCGTTACGCCGAAGGCTGGCCTGGCGAGAGAGTTTATGCAGGATGCGTTTACATTGACCAAGTGGAACTGTTGTGTATTGATTTAATGAAAAAATTGTTCAAAGCAGAATTCGTTGACGTTCGCCCGATTTCCGGCGTGGTTGCGAACTTGGTGGTTTACACCGCTTTCACCGAGCCTGGCGACACGATGATGGCGTTGTCTATTCCTTGCGGTGGTCACATAACCACGGGCAAGAAAGAACTCGGAGGCACGGCTGGCGCAGTCCGCGGCTTGGTGGTTGAATATTTACCGTTGGATTATGAGGAGTTGAACATTGATGTTGACAAGACAAAGGAGAAAATCGAAAAACTAAAAACCGAAGGGAGACCGCCAAAACTCGTCATGTTCGGCGCCAGCGTCTTTCCGTTTCCACATCCCGTTAAAGAATTAGCAGACACGATTCACTCGGTAGGCGGAACAGTAGGCTACGATGCTGCACACGTGGCTGGACTGATCGCCGGTGGAATTTTCCAAGACCCGCTCCGCGAAGGCGCAGACGTCGTAAGCCTAAGCACTCATAAAACCTTCTTTGGACCCCAACACGGCGGAGTCGTCTCATGGGAAAAATACGCAGACAAAATAAAACGCGCCACGTTCCCCGGCATGGTAAGCAATCATCACTTGCACGCTGTTGCAGGTTTAGCCGTGGCGTGCGCTGAGATGCTGGAGTTCGGCAGGGAGTATACGCGGCAAATTGTGAAAAACGCGAAGGCCGTGGGGCAAGCGTTGCATGAGCGGGGCTTTAAAGTCTTGGCCGAACACAAAGGGTTCACAGAATCGCACGTGATTCTTATAGACATTACTCAGTACGGCGATGGAGGCACGATCGAGGAACAATTAG
>JAWBOF010000158.1:0-2591 GCA_038826685.1 Bathyarchaeia archaeon | reverse complement strand
TATTTTTTACATTTGTTAACAATTCATTAAGTTTTGCTTTCAATTCGGCTTCAGTCTCAATATCAATCATTACGCCACCAACATCGGTCTTATGGAGGATATCCGGTGAGACAATCTTTAAAACGCAAGGGTAACCGAGTTCGTTGGCTTTTCTTACTGCCTCGGACTCATTCTTCACCAAAGCAAAAGGCAGAACTGGGAATTTATAGGCAGAAAGAATTTCGTAGCCTTCGGGTTCTAAGATTGCTGGTGGCGTCCGAGTTTTTGCCTTTTCGATAATTGCGTTTACCCGAGTCTTATCAACATCGTCAAAGATTTTCACATGAGTTATCGGTTTTTTTATCCAGTCACCAAAATTTGCTAGCATTGCTAAGGCTTTGGCTGCGGTCACCCGCGCCCGTGGTATCAACAACCTTTACGGGGTACCGTGGGATAAGGTGGCTTTTTTTACCGTCGGTGACGTAACAGCCTTTTGAACCGAGCTTAACGGCGACAATTTTTATGCCTTCGTCAAGTAACATGTTTGCGCCCTTTTCATACCCCTCCCCCGTTAATAGTTCCAACTCGTTTTCGTTCGGGAAAATCACGTAGCATCGTTTAATTATCGGCTTCAGAGCTTTCAAGCCCTTTTCGGCGTACAAATTGCCCGGGTCAAGGCTTATTTTTACGTTTTTTGCCAGCGATTTCACTAGATTTTTTTGAACTCGGAATGCTTCTTCGCCTGCGAACGAAGTAACATGCATGAAGTCTGTGTTGTTGGCGTATTGAGGATTTATTTCGTTTAGAGTTATTGTGCTGTTGACGCCCGCGTCTATGTAAAGCGCTCTTTCGCCCTTTTTGTCCACAAACCCTATGACTACGCCGCTTCTGCCACTCTTGGCAACCACGATGCCGTCAGTGTTCACTTTTTCTTTTTCAAAATCACCAAGCAGAAGTCGCCCTTCACGATCGTTTGCCACTTTCCCAATGTAACCCGTCCTAAGCCCCAGTCTTGCCAAGCCTACTATGGTGTTTGCCGCTGACCCGCCGCATGTTTCTACGCAGTCTAGGATTGTGCCTTCGCCGTCTTCTTTAGCGATTTGCTCTACCAAATACAGCCTATCTACGTTAAGCGCTCCTATTCCTATTACGTCGAACTTCATAGAAACAACTCTCGCAGGTTTATCTTGTATTTGCCAAGTTTTCCGCCATAATTCCCCGCTGAAATCTTCACAACATCCTTAACTTGACAAGCGGCACTAATGCCTTCTCTCATGGCGTCCTTTACTGCTTTTAAGGAAACTCCGTTGATCACGATTTCGGGAATGTACTTCACCCCGTCAGGCACAAGTGATTCTTTCCCCAATTTTTTCTTTAAGGATGGACAATAGGGGTGGTTTGTGGTTGGCCCTATTTGAGGGAATTTTGTTTCCGTCTTTGACCCAGCAGAGCACACGTCAAAAGGTGTTATGACACCCTCAATTTTATGCACAGCCTCGAGCGTCTTTTTTCCAGCCTCAACCAGCGCCCTTTTGGTTTTGCACATGTACCAAAAGTTTGCGCCAGAAACGCCTCGAGCATAGCCTATGAATCGTTCTATTTGGAAGTCGGGCACCATCACTGGGATAATTATCATCCTACGTCCGAAACGCTGCTCTTCCCATTCGTAGCCGTCGCCGCAGTGCCCCACGCGTTCCATCATGTCGAGTTTTCCTTCGGCTTTTGGAAGCGCATCGAATAGGGCAGTGAAGGGTTTTACAAGTATGTCTTGGCGGATGCGGTAGGAGAGTTCTTTTTCAAATTTTTCTAAAGCCGCCTCAAACGGTCTTCCCTCGTCAATCTTTCCCCAAAACTGTAAGACTGCGCCCAAGCGTTTGTCGGGTGTCTCTTTTTTTGTGAGCCATTTTTCGACCCCGCCTTCTGTTCTCCCTATGACCATCGAGGGCGTGGCTGTCGCGTCTTCGGCGGCTCGGCAAAGCGTTTCTTTATCGTCGGCTGTGACGATTACTCGGCAATAAAGCCCCTCGAACGCTTCAGCATACGTATCTTCGATCACGGTTTTCATGTGCGTCACATGGAAATTACACTTGTAATCGTTGTGCTTAAGAAGATTTGGTTAACCCAGCCTGCCGATTGCCTCGCCCCTGACGTTTTTGCGAAAGGCAACGCTTTCTTTTGCCAGTTTTTCTTTGTTGTCCACTTTGATTACTTCGACTCTTGGAAGGGTATTGGGGTATAATTCGTGGACGCGGTCTAACAATGTCGGGTTCACTTTATGCTTTTTTAAAGCCGTAAAACTCCACTGCTCCGCCAATTCCAGCACTGCTTCCTTACCAAGACGCGCAAAAACATCGGCAAGAACGGAGGTAACGACGGCATTTTCAGACAATACAGCAACTTCGGCTTCTCTAACCGCGTACTCGTTGCCGTTAAAAGAAACTGTTAAACCATCGCCTTTTCTTACGAACTGAAAACATTCCACGTCAGTTATGCTATCGCCCACGTACATCACGCAGTCAACTTCGCAACCAACCTTGGCCACGATTTCCCGCACCGCGTTTGCTTTTTCTTTACCGCCGACCGGGTTCACCTCGTCAAAGATTCTACCTATA
>JAWBOF010000157.1:0-2608 GCA_038826685.1 Bathyarchaeia archaeon | reverse complement strand
TCACAAGTTCGTCAAGTTTGCGCGGCATCTCTGGGTCATCTGCTCTTCCAATTTCGCTTGGTCGAATAATTTGGCACCCTGGGTGGGTAGCTAGTTTAAAACCGTCTAATGGAATTTTTACTTTTTCTGCGATCTCTTTTAAGCTTATTCTATCATACAGCAAATCGATGGCATGCCAAATTTGCAATTCGCTGGGATATTTGAGCCCTTCCTCGCTGAGTAATGCTTCAACTTTTTCCAATGTTTCAGCGTCTTTGTCAAGGCGGTATTTCGTTTCCGAAAGCGTCAAATGGCACCGGTTACAAGGAACAAGCAAATCGGTTAAGCCAGATTTACCCGCTTCGGCTAAGATCCTCGCAGAAAGAAACGTTACGGCAAAGTCGCTAACGCTTTTAATCGGGTCACCACAGCACGTAGTGCTTTCTAGATCCACAAGATCCACACCCAGCCGAGGCATAACTTCACGCACCGACATTTCGTAGGCATAGTGTTCAGTTAATATGCGGCATCCCCAAAAAACAGCTACACGCACAGTTATGCGCCTCCTAAGACCTTCATAAAACATTCCTTGAACTTGTCACCTGCCAAAGCAATTTTCGGCAATCCAAGCTTTTCTCGGTCCAAAGTTTCCATCGTGCGTGTAGTAATTTTTTGCACATTTTGCATTATGCCAGTTTCTAGGATTTGGCTCACGGTGTTCATGTAAAATTCCGGAACTTTTGCTTCTCGTTCAACGGCAACGTTTCTCAGCGCCATGATCAAATCGTAGGGCGAAGCCTTCTGGGGGCATCGTTCTTTGCATTTTAAGCATGTCGCACAGGTCCAGATGATGTCTGATGCGAGGAGTTCGTCGATAAAGGCGAACTTGACCAAGTCGACTATCTCGTGTGGTTTAAGTTCCAACAATTTCAGCGACGTACATCCACTGGTGCACCGCATACACTGAAAACAGTTAATAGGCTTTGCTTTCCAAATCTTGCACAATGCCTTTAAACGAAGTTCCGCAGCCGGCTTGGCCATTGTCATTAAATCTTTCAAACTCACTTTCAATCACCCTTTGCTATGAACATGCCGCCTTCACTTGCGCCAAAATCTGTTCGTCCGTGAAATGCTTCATCCTAATCGCGTTAACCGGGCAAGCCGCGGCGCAAGCGCCACACCCTTGGCAAACTGCTTCAAGAATTTCTGCATATCTTTTTTCCTTGTCGTGCGTTTTTTCATGCTTCATGTGAATAGCGCCGAAGGCGCAAACTGTCTCACAAACGCCGCAACCACTGCAAAGGTCGATGTCTACGACGCCCATCAATGGTTCAATCTCAATTTCTCCTTTCGACAACAAGTCGACAACTTTCATAGCGGCGCCGCTTGCTTGCGCCACGGTGTCGGGGATGTCTTTGGGTCCTTGGCAAGTGCCTGCGAGGAAAATTCCGGCCATCGGAGTATCCAATGGTTTAAGTTTCGGGTGTGTTTCTAAGAAGAAACCGTCTCTGCTTCTCGGGACGTGAAAAATCGCTTGTAGTTTGTCAAAGTCTGGACTTTTTTCTAAGCCCGTTGCCAGTACGACGAGGTCAGCGTTGACTTGAAGCAGTTTGCTTACGCCAGAATCGTAAACGTCAAAATACAAAGACCCATCAGATGCCCTGCGTATTTCTGAGGGCAAACCGTGAATAAACTCGTCACCCCTCTCCCTTGCACGTTGATAAAACTCCTTAATTCCCTTACCAAACGCACGCATATCGTTGAAACAAATGTAAACATCGACTTCTTCGCCTAGTTTTTCCTTCACAAGAATCGCTTGCTTCAACGAAACCATGCACCCAACACGGCAGCAGTGCTCATTAAACCTGGCATCCCTACTGCCCACGCATTGAATAAACGCCACGCTTCTCGGTGTTTTTCCAGTTACGGGGTTCTTAATTTTTCCTTCAGTAGGTCCAGCGGCGTTTGAAATCCTTTCAAACTCCATGTTAGTTATAACGTCGCCAAAATGTCCATAGCCTAATTCTGGTGCCAAAGTGGCGTCAAAAAGGTTGCATCCCACGGCTAAGATTATGCTGCCCACTTCGAGTTTGATTCGTTCTTCTTTTTGTTTGTGGTTTATTACCTTAAGTTCGCAGACTCTTTCGCATTCACGACATTCTGAGCATATTCCGCATGCAAGGCACCGTTTTGCCTCTTCCAGCATTGCATCCTCATCAAAGCCTAATTCAACCTCGCGCCAGCTTCTCCTATTTTCAATTGGTAAAGTGGGCATTCGTTGTCTTGGTTTCGGCTTCACGTCCTCCTTTGGTACTTCCCTAACGACATTAGGCTCTTCTTCTCTGCCGATGTCCAAGTCCTCGCCTCGCAAGTATCGGTCAATCATCTCAGCCGCTCGTTTTCCACTTGCGATAGCGTCGATTACGGTTGCTTCGCCCGTAACGGCGTCACCACCTGCGAACACGTACGGAACGCTGGTTTGTAGTGTTGAGGGATAAACTTCTATTGTACCCATTTTTGTGAGTTTGATTTTGTCAGGCAAAAAAGTCGCGTCGATTGACTGCCCAATCGCAGATATAACCGTATCAAATTCCATCACGAACTCTGAACCTTCAACAGGAACAGGACG
>JAWBOF010000156.1:0-2619 GCA_038826685.1 Bathyarchaeia archaeon | reverse complement strand
GTACGAAATTCTTGTTCAAAACACAATTTTAGAAAAATCGAAACTTGTTATCGAAGAAAAAGAGGTCAAACTCGGTTTTCTCAATTTCAAGTTTAGCGTTGAGGAGTGCGATTTTTGCGCCGTCAACCAGTTTAGGCATGCCCGAGCTAGCGATTTCTTTGTCGAGAACCATGCCTTTGACGAGTTCGGTTTCGTCGAGGCTTTTACCATGTTTCTTTATGACTTTGATTAGGTCGATGTCTGCGACGTATTTGCCGTCAACTTTCTCAGCGACCTGTTTAACTGAGTCCACGATGATTTTTGCAAAGTGGTCCTCTGCAACGTTTATGCTTTTACTTGAAATGGAGGTAATTGCGACTTCTTTTAGAGTTTTGTCGTCTTCGAAGGCGATTGGCATCGCTATGGAATTGAGGATTTCTTGGGCTTTTTCGCTTGCTTTTTTGTAGCCTTCGATTATGACAGTTGGGTGAATGTTCTTGTCCAGAAGTGCCTCGGCTTTTGCGAGCAGTTCACCTGAGAGGATAACTGCGGTTGTGGTTCCGTCGCCGACTTCTTTATCCTGTGCCTTGGCGACTTCGACGAGCATCTTTGCCGCGGGGTGCTGTACATCGAGTTCTTTCATGATGGTTGCGCCGTCGTTGGTTATTGCAACGTCGCCGATACCGCTGACCAGCATCTTATCCATGCCGCACGGTCCAAGCGTTGTTTTCACTGATTCAGCAACGATTTTAGCAGCCATAATGTTGTTTTTCTGAGCTTCACGGCCAGTGCTTCTTCCTGTGCCTTCTTTCAATACGAGGACGGGGATGTTTCCTCCACCTTGTGACATAACATATTCACCAATTTTTTTATGTTTTTAAGTATAAGCTGGAATTCAACAATTAAAGCTTGAAATATAAGTTTTTCTCAGCCCAACACTGATTACAAACCAGCATAACAAGCAAGAAAAAACATCTGCTTTGCAGCTACCTCCCCTCCCCTTATATAAAGCCGATTAACCGGTTCAGATAAGCGTAGAGTTAAGCAATGACCTCTATGTTTAGCAGACAATAGTTCCCCGTAAACACGAAGACGCCTTCACTTTCATACCAAAGTTCAAACACCACTGCGTAACTTCCTACTTCGTTCTGTGTTAGGGTAACAAGTGTCTGGTTGCTTTTTCCTTTCTGTAAGAAGAAGTCGTAGGTGTATGCTGGGGTGACTTGTAGGCCGTTGGGGAAGTTTGCAGGCAGGTTTTTTGTTATTTTGGTTTGGACTCGATAGTTTAGGTTGTCTATTGTGTGATTTGTGGCGTTGACGTAGACGCTGAAAGTGCTGTTTTTGTCTGCGATTAACACGGTGGGGTAGTCGATGGCTTTTTGTTGGGTGTCAAGTATTGCGAGGCTGTTGTAGGATTCAGGCGGTGGAGGAAACAAAACGTAGTAGCCTACCACAACGGAGGCGATGACAGCTAAGGCGACCAGAACCGCTACGGTTACTCCTTTGTCATCGCTTAAACCTATTTTTCTTCCAATGTGCATAACAGACTCTAAACGTCTTTGCATCCAAGAACCCCCTAAATATCGTGCTAAATATCCTAATTCCCGATTGGAACGGCTTAAGCTTTGTTTTGCCATACGTTCGGGGCTTGTAAGTGGTGGGAATCTCAACCATATTGTAGCCCTCTCTGGCGAATTGGATAAGCATCTCTGTCGCAAAGGGCATATCCGTTTCTTTGAAGCGTACGCTGTCGAGTTTTTCGCGAGAGATGGCGCGAAAACCTGATTGGGTGTCGCTTAGGAATTGGCTGTAGAAGAAGTCATAGGTGAAGGTTATGACTTTGTTTCCCAGAAAATTCAGAAAACCCATGGCTTTGTTTGGGTCATACATGCGAGTCGCCAAAACCATATCTGCATCTTTTTCCAGCAATCGATCAACGAGGCGGTCGATGTGTCTGAACTCGTAGGTTCCATCCGCGTCCACCATTATTACGATGTTGCCTTTTGCTGCTTTCATGCCTGTCCGGAGTGCTAGGCCATAGCCGCGTCGGGGCTCAATTATTAGTCTGGCGTTTGTGTCTTTTACGATTTCGAGGGTTCCGTCGGTTGAGTTGCCATCTACCACTATGATTTCTTTTGGGTAAGTGACACAGTTGTTTATGGTGTCGATGGCTTGTCGGATTGTTCCTGCTTCGTTGAGCGTTGGTATTACAACCGAGACCAGTTCAACTTTCGATGTCATCAGCTAACATCCGCTTTAGAGGGCTATATTGTTTCCGTTATAATGTTAAATAAGCTCTTCGTATATTTTCATCAACTGTTCAACGTTCGCATCCCAACTGAACCTTTTCTCAACGTTTGCACGCATCTCTTCTTGACGAGAGAAACCTGCCTTTGCGGACTCCAAAACAGCTTCTGCCAGCCTCTGGGGCTGATTAGGCGGCACTAACTTCCCAAATTCGCGCACAGGAATCTCGGCGATTCCACCTACTTCGGTGGCTATCACGGGTACACCGCACGCCATGGCTTCAAGAGCAACCAAAGGCAACCCTTCACCCGACTTTGAGGGCAACACAAACATGTCTGCCAAGTTGTAGTAAGAGGCTAAATCGGTGTCGCTTACAAACCCTGTTAGTTTGAA
>JAWBOF010000155.1:0-2695 GCA_038826685.1 Bathyarchaeia archaeon | reverse complement strand
AGTGTAGGAAAAACTTTTTTGAGGAAGTAAGGAGAAAACCGCCCAAACAGGCGGAAAGATAGCGCCTCAAACTTTTCTAGGAGCGGCAACCGCCTTGACCTCCTCGCCATTCATAATTTTGTCGTAGAATTCTTTGGGTCGCGCGTAGTACTCTGCAATTATAGCTGCGACTTCTTTGTAGCTGCGGATGTTTTTCTGCCGCATCCAACGTAGCACGTCGCTGCGTCGTTTCATCTCTGCAATGAGTTGGTCGCGTTCTAAGCCGAGGCGTTCGGAGATATGAGTCAGTAGGAAACTTGAGTCTAAATCCATGATTTGCTCGTCTTTAACTGGATCCCATTTGAAGGGGTTGACGTATTTTTCAAACTCAACTATTTCGTTCACTGAGAGCACTCGGCGGAAAGCGCGTTTCTCGCCGTTCTTAATCAAGTGAACTCGCTGCACAGACATAACAATGTTCATCAGCGGAATGTAAGCTGGAGATATGTCCATCGGTTTCTGTGTTAATCTTTTAACAGCTGACTGAACGTTTTCAGCGTGCATCGTACACATACCACCGTGGCCTGTGGCAAGCGCCTGAAACAGCACATAAGCTTCTTGACCTCGGACTTCGCCTACAATCATCAAGTCAGGTCTGTGACGCATACAAGTTTTAACGAGGTCGAATAGAGCGACTTCACCGACGTTGTTGCCGCCTAACCCGTAGCTTTGACGCGCAATCAAAGAAACCCAGTTCTCGTGTGAGAGGTTTAACTCTGCAGTTTCTTCGATAGTCATAATTTTGCTGCCTGGCTTGATTAAGCAACCTAACGCGTTGAGTGCTGTGGTTTTGCCTGCGGCTGTTCCACCGAGCACCATGACTGATGCGCGGTTCTCAAGACAAATCCAGAGGTAAGCCGCCATTTCCTCAGTGAAAGTGCCGATGTTAATCAAGTCGATAATTGAGTATGGGTCGTCGCGGAATTTTCTTATAGTGAACGCTGTGCCAAACGGAGTGATTTCTCTTCTGTATGCGACTGCGAGACGATGCTTACCTGGAAGCGAAGCGTCAACGATTGGGAAAGCGCTGCTGACGTGTTTGCCTGCCATGTGCACGAATTTAACGACCAAGTTATCGAGGTCCGCATCGCTTTCAAACTGCAAGTTTGTCTCGATGCTTTCAAACACGCGGTGCCATATGTAGACGGGTTTGTTGACACCGTCGCAGGAAATGTCTTCTATGTTAGGGTCACGCATCAACGGATCGATTTTTCCGAAGCCAACCAAATCGCGTTCAGCGTGATAGAGAATCTTGTACCACGAAACATCTGGAAGCCAACCGAGGCTGATGCGGTATTTGTCCACGATTTTTTTTGCTTCTTCTGCGAAGAATTTGCGTGGATCAGTAATTTCCTCTTTAGGTGAAACGATCTCGGCGAGCAGGATTTCTAGGACCCTGTTGTATATGCCGCGTTCCATGGGGTCAAGTTGGAGTTCGTCGAGGATGTATTTGTGTTCGCCTGTGGTGGGGTCTTGTACGATGACGACTTGGCTGAAGGGTTCGTAGAGTGGATATCTTTCTACGATTTTTACGCCTTTAGGCAGACTTTTTGGTGTGGCTGAGAGTGTGGTTTCTATTTCAGGCTTCTTCTTTTTTGTGCCTAAAGATAGTTTGATGCCTTTTATTTTTGTGAAAAAGCCGACTTTTTCTGTCGTCTGGGCGGCTTCTGTTTTCTTTTTGCTGCTGAATGCTAGTTTTATTTTTGTTGAAAAGCTGACTTTTTCTTGTTTCACATGGGGTTTGGTTTCTTTCTTTTTCGGGGTAAGGTTGATTTTTGGTAGTTTGATGTTTTTTATTTTTGTTGAGATGCTTATTTTTTCTTTCTTTTCTGTGGTTGATGTTTTCTTTGATGTTTGGAAGTTTTGTTTGGTTTTGCTTCCTGTGTTTTGGAGTTTTGCCTTTATTCTGGCAAGTAAACTTGGGGTTTTTTCGTTTGAGGGGGACATCTGGACACGTCAATATTGTTCGGAGGCTGAATGCTATTAAGTATTGCGTCTCACTAAACACTACTGTAAATCTGTTTAACAGATAAACAGAAAAAACCAAAAATAAACAAAAACCGCCCACAACAACCAAACAATATTTAAAACACCCCACCAACCACTACCACATCACACGCTAACAGTGGAATAAACAATGAACCAAACCTCAAAAATCATCAACCAAGCCAAAAAAGAAGGCAGAAAAGCCCTCTTAGAACCAGAAGCAAAAGCCATCTGCACCGAATACGGCATATCCACAAACAAATTCAAACTGGCAAAAAACGCCAAAGAAGCCGCCAAATTTGCAGATGAAATCGGCTACCCAATCGTCCTAAAAATTGTCTCCCCCGACATCATCCACAAATCCGACGCGGGAGGGGTCCTTGTTAACCTAAAAACCGCAGAAGATGTCGCCGCTGGTTACACAAAAATAATCGAAAACGCCAAGAACTACAAAGCAGACGCTGAAATCGTCGGGGTGCTGGTGTTGGAGATGGCTCCGCAGGGCACAGAGGTTATCGTGGGCGCAGTTAAAGATCCCCAGTTTGGGCAAACCGTGATGTTTGGGCTCGGCGGCATTTTCGTTGAATTACTAAAAGACGTAAACTTCCGAGTTGCACCCATAACTAAAGCAGACGCAAAAGAGATGATTACTCAGCTCAAAGCGTTCCCG
>JAWBOF010000154.1:0-2804 GCA_038826685.1 Bathyarchaeia archaeon | reverse complement strand
CGACTTCGACTATTTTGCAGTTTTTGAATTCTTTAGATTCGCCGATTATGGTTTTGACGGTTACTTTATTACCCTCTGTTTTCGCGTAAACTACGTCTTTGAATACCGTCTTTCCGTTGAGTATAACGTTAAACTCGCACATTTTTGATTCCATCCAACAACCTAACTATACTCAAACAATTATAAATCTCCTCCCTCGAACTACGCGAACCGCTGTTTTTAGATTTGGAATAAGTAATTATAATCCACGAGTATTATACGTTTCATGAATGCGTAATAAAGAACAAAGATGAAACAAATGCCCCAAAAAAGCGAGCCTAACAAGCCCACAAGCCTTGACATTTTTCAAATGCTGACGGAAACGAAGGAAAAAGAAAAAAAGAGGCGAAGAACCGAACTTTTGGCTCCGCTGGGCATAAAGGAATTTTTCACTGAAGGAAGCATAACCATAAACAAAAGAACATGTCACGGTTTAGAATGCAAACTCTGCATAAAGGCATGCCCAACTAACGCTTTGTTCTGGAAGGCGGGTGAGGTCGGAATTTCAGAAGAGCTTTGCATATACTGTGGCGCTTGCGTCTTAAGCTGCATCGTGGACGACTGCATAAGAATCACGAGAAAAAGAGAAACGGGCGAGGTTGAAAAATTCAGCAAACCACGAGAGTTTGTAATTCTTCAAAAAAATATAAACACAAGAAAACTTGTCAAAAGCATCAAAGATCTTTTCACAGAAGCGACAAAACAAGACGAATCAATAAAAAAGTCCTAAAAGAAAAAAAGATTATTGCGAAGCTTGCCATTTTTCCTGCAGAAATTTCGGAATGTCCGATGAATCCCTTGGACCCACGAGCACTTGCCATCCGCTCGTTTCTTCGATTTCGCCGCTTAGTCGGGCTGCTTTGCCTGGGATTATGAGTTTTTTGTGTTTGACTTTGTTTTCTATTCCTGCAGTCTTCAACGCGTCGGCGACTTTTTCGGCTGTGAGTTTTCTTCCTGCCACTGCGCTGTCTACGGCTATGCCTTCAGTGTCGACTACGAGGAGATAAGCGTTTATTTTGGCGTTTTCGATGTCCGAGGCTACGGTATAGTACGTAAGCGCAAAATTTGTCGTAAACATGACTGGCGAGTTTTCGTCGGGGGTTCCGAATACCTTTAAGCCCGGCTCGACTGCGACTGGTTTCCGTGGGTCAGTGTAGATGTTTTGCCTCAACACGACTGTGGGAAGCAACGCCCAACCGTCAATGTTATGCATGATCAAAACATCAGCATAACGAACAATCAGCATAGCCGCCAAGTAAGCCTCGCGCCATTTTGCAAGTTCGTCGGGAATCCCGCCCCTGTTCATCCAAGCAACCATTGGCACACCGATCAGCGGAAAACCCAACAGTTCGTCACCACGCTTGCAGGCAGCACGGCGAACCATAGTAAAGTTGTTAAGTGTGTCAGACAGTCCGTCGCTTAGAAATGTGCCCGGATCAAGCACAAGATCTTCTACTCCATACGCAAGTAATGTTTTAGTCAACGATTTCAATAGTTTCAAGTTGTTAGGCGCAAAAACCGTCAGGGGACAACCATACATCAACGCGAGTTCAGCCATCTCTTTCCAGTTATCCTTCGTCGCTGCATAAAGCAGTGGTCGAGCCTTCGGCGCTGCCATCAGCCCCGCTTCTAAGACGCTTGGGTTTAGGGAGCAGAGGATTAACGGTAGGTTCGTGTTTTCGGTTACTTTCTTGACTGTGGCTTTGAATTTGTCTGGGTCGTTGGATGTGGAGCGTACGGCTATCATGTTGAGTTTCAGCGTTTGTCCTATGTATTCAAAATTGAAGTTTGCAGTTCGTTTTATTCTGTCGAGTATTTCTTGCTCGGACATCTCGTCGGTCACGTCGATGGCGATTGCGGTGGGGTTGAAGTACGCGAATTCGTGGCGGTACATGACGAGTTTTCCGCCGATTTTGACCGCTTTGTCGCCTACGCCTACAATGACCTCTTTTATGGCGGGCTTCAGCATTTCTTTTAGTTGCTTGTAGGCTTTCTCGTTCTCTTTCTTCAAAAGCGGCGGACAATTGTCGATGGAGACTTCGCGATTCACGACTTTTGTGGCAAAAGCCATGCAGTTTTCTTCGCCGCATTCTTTGCAGTTAGTTCTCGGAAGAAGCTTGTAAACATCGATTGGACTAAGTTCTTTAATGCCCGCTTTTCCTTTTGTTTCACGTTCACTCATTCCACTTACCTTCCTGTCTAAACCTTCGCTGAAACCCACTCAACCAGCCTGTCGCCGCTACCAGTGTTTCCGCTTAAGAGTTGACGAGTAATATCTTTAAGTGTCTTCACGGCTGCGGGATGCATCATCATAAACAAGTCCACGCCCGCAAGCAGAAGCGTCAAAGCCGTTGTTACTTCCCACAATGGACCCCTCATTTCGCGGGGTTCCCATTCCGGCGTCATTTCTAACCATGCTTCTCTTGCTGCCCAAGCGTTGGTGGTTCCCGAAGACATCGGATGCGCCAGTTCAGGGTCGCCCATCAAAGCCGCGAGCCTTGCTCTTTCCATGTTGGTGAAAGCGTAATCAAGCCCATAGCCGAGCGCGGCGGTTGTCAAGTCCATGACTATGTCTTCTTTTGGCAGAAAATCGTACAGTATACGGTTGAGTTCTCTCGCCAAGTTTAGGTCCATGGGCGTAAAAGACAACACAGCATGCCCGTATTTTTTGACGAATTTTGCGCATCTTTCAACGTCCATGTCGCGTGTTATTGAACTCATGAGGAATCTTTCTCCAGCGAAAGTTTCCGCTACTGCCTCGAAGA
>JAWBOF010000153.1:0-2858 GCA_038826685.1 Bathyarchaeia archaeon | reverse complement strand
TTCGTTGCGTGACTTGCGGGTTTTCTGGTATAAACCCAAATCAAAGGATAAGCAACTCTCCAAAGAACAGCGCAGTTGGTACGAAGTCATCCAAAGCGCGTTAAAGGTCATTCTAAACGCGAGTTACGGCGTTTTCGGCGCAGAAACTTTTGACCTTTACTGCCCGCCAGTGGCCGAAGCAACAGCATCTATCGGACGACATTCAATCACCCTAATCATTAACAAGGCACGGGAACTGGGCATCGAGGTGATTTACGGAGATACTGACAGCGTTTTTTTGAAAAACCCCTCGGAGCAACAGATTAGTGAGTTGGCGAAATGGTCTGAACATGAGTTAAAAATGAGCCTTGACGTTGACAAAGTTTATCGGTACACGGTTTTCAGTCGCCGCAAAAAAAATTATTTGGGCGTGTTTGAAGACGGCAGTGTGGATGTTAAAGGATTAACGGGCAAGAAGAAGCATATACCATTTTTCATCAAAGAAGCCTTCGACCAGATGAAACAAAGACTCGCACAAGTAAAGACGCCCGCGGATTTTGACCAAGCAAAGAAAGACATACGCACGATAGTTTTAGACTGCTACATGCGTTTAAAAAGACGAGAATGGGACAACTTAAACGACCTAGCGTTTCATGTCGTGCTCGGCGAATCCCTTAAGGCTTACACAAAAACGACACCCCAGCACGTGAGAGCCGCAAAAATGCTGGAAAAACATGGAAGAACGCTAAAAGCGGGCGATTTGATAAGTTTTGTTAAAGTGACGAAGGAACCACACGTGAAGCCCGTAGAACTTGCCTCGGACAATGAAATAGATGTGGACAAATACGTGAGTTATCTTCAATCAACATTTGACCAAGTACTCGACGCATTGGGCTTAGAATTTGAAGAAATCATAGGACTAACAAGACTCGAAAGGTTCATGTAACAATCTCCTCAACGCTTTTTAACTCGTCTTAAGCCGAGTCATGAACGATAAAAAAATGGGATTATTTTTCGAGATTTTTTCCACAGTAAGGACAGAATTTAACGTCCTTCTCAAGCACACGCCCACACTGCGGACAAACTCGACTTATCGGCTGTGCGCTAACCGCGGCGCTTGTACCACTAGGCTTCCAAGTCATCGCGAGAATTCCACCGATCAACGCGAAGATGTTCAAGCCACCGATGATTGAAAGTATCAGGATTATGATGCCCCATGTGTGGGAAGAGTGAGGATTTTGATAGAGCATTATGGCGCCCACCAATATTATAGCGTTGACGCCGGCTATGTAAGCGCCAAAAATTCCACCAATGCCTCCTACAAAGAAAGTGGCAACCGCTCCTAAAAATCCTAGTACGATGCCTGCTAAAAGTCCGAGAATCCCGCCAACTAGCGACAAAGCGAATGCTGTCGTTGGTTTTTCTATTTCACTCATTTTGATGCCTCTTCTTGATAAACATAGCAAACGTTGCATTTATAAAATTTGGCAACGTCGGCTTTTTTCTGTAAAATATTAAATAGTAAAGGGTTAGAGCATAGTATTTGCAGAAACCTGTAGAGGATGTTTAATTTGATTGGCATAGAACAACTAACTATCGATAATAAAGCCGCAATTGGATTAAAGATAGACTTGCCAGACTCTCCTCCACTTCTGGTGATAATTGGGAAAACAGGCTTCGTGATGTGTGGTTTTCTCAATATTGAAGTAGCAGAAAAATTGAACGTATCCGCGGCAATGGTAAGTGGCGTAAAGAGTTTTGAGGACGTCTTGAAAGCAGAGATAAAAGCCGTCACTTCAAAGGCAAAAATGAAAGGCGTAAACGTTGGAATGAAAGGAGAAGAAGCGGTAAAGCTCTTTTTTTAATATGCCACTGCAACACGCACGATTGTTTTTGCTTTTTTCCCGCAAACTATGCAGTTTTCCGACGGTGTTTCTTTCTCGTCTTGTGGGATGCCTAGAATTTTTCCGTTGATTTCTTCTTCCATTTTGAGACCACAGTTTGTTTCGCCGCACCATGAGACCTCGACGATGCCCGCCCGTTTTTTCAACAGTTGTTTAACGTCCTCTAGGCTTTTTGCCTTGTGAATGTGTTCTTCCATCCATTTTGTGGCTTTTTCCCGCATTTCCTCAGCCATTTCCACCATAAGTGTTTGCAGATAATCCGTTAGTTTGTCCATCTTGCACGTGGTTTTTTCAAATGTATCGCGACGAACTACCACGACTTCATTCCGCTCTATGTCTCGGGGCCCAATTTCGACCCGTATTGGCACGCCTTTGAGTTCCCAGTCAAAGAATTTGGCGCCCGGTGTAATTTCCTCTCGCAAATCCACTTTTGCTCGGATGTGGTTTATTTTCAGTTTTTCGCAAACACTTACGCAAGCCTTGTTGATTTCTTCGGATTTTTCTTTGTGAGGTATCGGGATAATTACCACTTGGATGGGGGCGATTTTCGGGGGTAGCACAGCGCCGTTATCGTCACCATGCACGCCAACTACGGCGGCGAGCCAACGTTCTGAGATGCCATAGCATGTTTGCCAGATGTATTCGCGTTGTCCATTTTCTGTTTCGTATGTGATGTCGAAGGCTTTGGAAAAGTTTTGGCCAAGGTTGTGAACCGTGCCGATTTGGAGTGTTCTTCCGTCCGGAAGCACCGTGTCAAAGCCGTCCGTATACATTGCACCCGCGAATTTGTCCCATTCTGGTCTTCGGGAAATGCGGTAGGGCACGTTTAATTCGTCGAAAAACTGTTTGTAAACTTGCGTTGCTTCTTTAATCTGCTCTTCTGCTTCTCTCAAAGTCGCGTGGGAAGTGTGAGCTTCTTTAAAAGTTGAAACCTCACGCACACGGATTAATGGTCGAGTCGCCTTTGTTTCGTAA
>JAWBOF010000152.1:0-2873 GCA_038826685.1 Bathyarchaeia archaeon | reverse complement strand
AAACCACTGGGGATGGCATGTTTGAAGCGCGGTTTTTTCCTCGTCATTCAATCCTCTTAAAACCGTTTCCGTTTTCAAGCTTAGCAATATTCCGAGCGCCTTTTCTACGGGGTGAAGTGTTTCCCACTCAAGAATCGAGCGGCCCATGCGCGCGATTTCAACCGCTTCCTTGTGTACGTCGCCGTGTTTGGTTTCGATTTTTGTTTCATAAGCATACAATCTCAGAAACGCTCGCACGCCAAGGTCAAAATCGCTTATCGACCGAGGCGCCAGTGCGTGGTTGATGAGACGGTCGAGAAGGTTTCTTTTTCGCATTGTTTCGCACACTAGCCTGTGCGCTAAACCTTTGGCGGAAGTGTTGGTTATGCGCAATTGTTTGGCAGTCTTGCTTAGCGCCAATTTTTCGCTGAGGTTTTGCAGTTCAATCCAACTGAGGGCTTCGATTGCCAGTGTCCAAGCGTCTTTGAGCAAAGTTGTTTCAC
Source organism: Bathyarchaeia archaeon (assembly GCA_038826685.1). Lineage (GTDB taxonomy): Archaea > Thermoproteota > Bathyarchaeia > Bathyarchaeales > SOJC01 > JABFQO01. The sequence goes on along the minus strand of JAWBOF010000152.1, from coordinate 2,391 downwards.
GCACTCGATAACATGGCATATATTAGGGTTTTATACAAGAACGTTTTGCCCGGCTAAAATTCTAATAAGCACTTTGCGCTAATAGTTCAAACTTGGTGCATGCTGTATGGTTGTTGCTGGTAAGGTTTTCCGTCTCAGTGACGCTTTGCCTGTTGATGAGTTAGCCTCTAAGCTCGAGGGTTTCCGCGTGGAAGAGCCGTTCGAAGAGGGCGATTACAAGTTCACGCTAATCACTGAAGTTACAAACCTGCTTGCCAAACCAAACACTGTCCGCGGCGTCTACAGCCACGACTACATACTTCACGTGTTTCACCGAGGCAAAGTCGCACCGCTTCCGCGCACAGTCGAAGCCGTCTTCAGCTTCACGCAGGCAAAGGGCAAAACCTTCCTCACACTAGTCGAGAAAAAACGCCTTGCCAACTTTATCGCCAACAAACTCAGCGAAATAATCTACGAAAAAGTCGGCGGCATCCAAATCGCCCGCATCCCGCCCGAGATTCTGAAAGAGTTTCACACGAAAAACCCCGAAGACACGAAGATAACATTCTTCGACAACGTGGACATCCCAAACGTAAACAAACTCAGCTTATATGGACCAGACCTTGTGGGCACATCATTATTCGAGGACTACACCAAACACGGCGACCTATGGTACATCGTCGCAAGAGCAGCAAAATACGGCTACGTGGTTGGCATCACAAGAGACGCGTCAGTGACCATATTCAACCTCGCCAACAAAGACAAATACCTCGAATACGTCGAAAAAGAAATCCACCCCATAATCACAGAATAAAAACCGCCCACACAGTAAATAGTGCAATGCAAAAACGACACCAGAAATGAAGCTCATGTCTCCTCACAAGCCTAAACATATTTGGATCATATTTGTGGCATATTTGGCTTATATATGGAAGAGGATCTAGAAACGCGCCGAGAACTTGGAAAAACTCACCTTCCCTCTTTATCAACCCTAAACATTTCACAAAGAAGATTATACAATTCCTCCCCGCCCTCCACCTTACTGAACATGTCACGTTCAACCCGCAAAACCCTCCGCATCACCTCATAATTCTTACGCCATTCCAACTCCCGCCAAATCAGCTTATAATTCTTCAACTCGATCCAAGCCCGAAAAATAATGACCAAAAACATCCCCACTGTCACAGCCAAATTCAACACATAAATCTCAAACAACTCAACCAACACGACCACCTTTATACAAAACAATAGAAAACAACAAACAATTAAAACTATCTTCGAACCAACCAAAACCAACAAAAACCACACTAAAACCCTAAAAAACAAAACACACTATACAACTATAAACAGATAAAAAATGAGCGAAATCGCCGTACCACTCGTATACCAACTCACCGTAGGCGGATTAGGCGGCTACCTACTAGGATACGCACTAAAAAAAATAACAAAACTCATCGCCTTCCTAATCGGCGTCATCCTCCTCGCAATAGTATACCTCGCCTACAGCGGCATGCTCAACATCAACTACGAAGGATTCATCAACGAAACAAAAAACGCCCTCGCATACCTCGGAGAAGGACTAAAAGCACTAACACCATTCATATCCAACCTACCCTTCATCGGAAGCTTCATCCTGGGTATATTCATAGCATGGAAAATCGCCTAAACCCGCAACCCCAAACCACCACAACCATTCTAAAAACAAAAACCAAACAAACAAGAAACATTTTAAGAAACAACCCGCTAAACAACAAACCAAAACCCACAAAAAACGGGCCGGTAGTTCAGCCTGGTACGAACGCCTGATTCGCAATCAGGAAGCCGCGGGTTCAAATCCCGCCCGGTCCACATGTACGGGACATTTGTACACAGGGAAGACGCAGGAGAAGATGGAACTTAGTGGTTTTGCTCGGGAGAGGATTCTGTCTGTTTTGATGGCTCATCGACACAGACTAGCCTTAAGAACGGTGGAGACGTACAACAGCGCTCTCGTCAGACTCGCTCGTCTCGTTGATTTGGACAATGTTCCAGCAGTGGAGAGAATCATCCCAACGCTGCCAAGGAAAGGAATCAGCCCCTTCATCGCAGCCTACAAACTCTACTGCCAACACCATCGACTGCCCCAGCCACAGATTCTGGTCCATATAGAAAGGCGACGTACATTACCCAAAATTCCACCGGAGACGGTCCTGCAAGCCAGCCTAGTCGTGCCCAGGCGAAAGAAATGGAGGGCATACCTGAGACTCCTCTACGAAACAGGCGCCAGAAGCAGCGAACCATTCTTTCTCCAAGTCGGAGAAATCCGCCCATGCTTGGAAAAAGAGAAGATTCGATTAGGAACCATCAAGTACGGCGGCGACACAGTCGAAAGAGAACTCCCCATCAGCCCATTGCTTACATCAATGCTCAAGG
>JAWBOF010000151.1:0-3009 GCA_038826685.1 Bathyarchaeia archaeon | reverse complement strand
AGTGGACACGCGAAGAGGCTGGAGAGATTGTGGGCGCTATTGTTTTGGTTTATTATTTGGACAAGCCTGGCTTGCTGAACGAGATTATTAGAATTCAGCACGAGTTTGAAGGTGTGGTTTCATCCGTCATGCACATTCATTTGGCGAAAGACAAGTGCTTGGAGTTGATTGCTGTGAAGGGCAGGGTGGGTAAGATTAGAGAGTTAAGTCAGGAACTCGCAGCGAAGAAGGGTATTAAACAATTAAAGTTTGCCGCAATTGCCCTGTAAGCGCATTGTCACGTTATTTTTATCGCAGATTTTACTCCCATTGTTTCTTTATCCACTCTTCGACTCCGAGTTCTTTCATTTTTTGAAGCCGCTCGATTTTCGTTCGGTTGAAAACGTGTGCGTACTTACCTTTCTCGTCCCACAAGGTGCATGGAAATTCGGAGCATTCGAAACAAAAGTCAACGCCCTTCGTGATGCAGCATTTGCGAACTGGGCAGTCGCCCCAGCCGGAACCGCCTTTACATTTGAAAGCACAAGCAGTTTTTGAGAGAATTTCGAGGCCTTTAATGGTTTGTTCGGCGTTGCTGCCTTGGGCGTTGATCCAGCCTGCGAGTTCGAAATGGCTTTTGATTAGGTCTAATAGTTGTGTGGCGGGTTTTCTCAATGCGTCAGTGTACCAATAGCATGTTCGGCAGTAGTTGCCGCAATACGCGACTTCATTTTTTCTTGCTTTCTCAAAATTCTCGCTCGCCATGCGTTTTTTCACCGTTACATTTGTGTGTGCTGGTGTTTTATCAATTTTGTTGGACGATTGGCTGTTGGTTGGTGTGTTGCGTGGTGGTATTCCGAAAATGTTAAAAGGCTCTGGTGGTGTAAAGCATATAAGATATGTTGAAAGACATATTTGATATGAGGTTTGGTTGAGCGTAAGTGATCAGCAACAAAAAGCAAAGAGTAAAGCGTACCACTATTATTCTCGACGAGGAAGAACGCAAATACATAGACTCGCTTATCCAAGACGGAAAGGAACAAGGCCTCAAGCCCTTGATCTCGAAGATGCTCGACGTCTACCGCAGCATGACCATATACGACTGGAAATATCCCGGCGAATACTACTGCGGCATAAGTCGAATCGCCTTCATAAACATCGAATTCATCAACATACTCCTCAAACACGTGCCCGAAGAAAAATGGCGCGAGGTTGGCAAAGAAGCCGGCAACGCTGCTAAGGTTTCTATGGAAGCAAGCTTGAATCTTGAGCCCGCCAAACGTGAAAGATGGGCCGATGTTTTCAAACGTTTGAGGGTTCAGGGCTTTGGCGATTTTTATTTGAGAGACAAATACATTATTTTAAAGGCGCCCTTCATCAACGCCAGCGAGTTCTTGTGTGGTTATCTTGAAGGTCTTTTAGACGTGCGGTTGGAGCCCCGAACGTCGACCGCACCGTTTGTGTTCGAGTTAGTTGAATGATAAGTTTCATTGTTTACTAGGGGTTGGTTTATACATCCCGATTTAGTCGAATTCAGATTCAGAATTCACACATCTTAAATCGAAAGATTCACTTCAGCTTTCCATGCGGGTAAACTAAAGTGCCACCCCCACTGATGCCAGAGTTCTTCGCGTTGCTGGGCATAGACATTTTCTTAGCCATCAGCCTTATCACTTGCCTTCTCGACAAGCACTTTCCCGGCGCATTATCGTACATTTACCAACTTGCTGCGCTCACTGGCTTTGGGCATCTGCTCGTCAGCAGAGAGTTTCTCGGGGTTTTCGAGGAATACACGCGGTTCTGGTATTCGGCTGTTTACTTGGCCATAGCCTTAGCCAACATCGTTGCCATCAATGTTTATCTTGCGTTTTCCAAGAAGCAACATACCTTAGCCAAACTGTTCCTTACCGCTGTGACTGCTCCCGCCTACTTCGTCTCGATCTTGTTCATTCACAACTACGCTCAAGTGGCAACCTACCCCATAGTGGTGTTGCCGTCGCTTCCCATGGACAGCATCTTCGTGGCCGTCGTTACGCTTGACACTGTTGTCGTAGGCGTGGGCGTCTACCTCTTCCTCAGACCAAAGTGGTGGCATATCACCGCCACAGGCTCGGCTATCGTGATCGCGGCGAGTCTGTATACCCTCCTTAAGCCTGCGTGGCAAAACACGACATTCCTCGTCTTTGCCGTGCTCTTGGGAGTGGCATGCTTCATAGTCTTAGGAGCAAGCATCTTCATACTCCTAAGATTGTGGTGGGAAAGCAAAAAAGAAAAACAATAATCAATAGGGGAGGTGAAAAAAGAATGGAATTGAAACAAATACGAGGGAAAAAGTCGCTAAAACTCCTGTTTCTGCTAATAACATCGCTACTCATCGCCGTAGTCAGTGCCGCCACTTACACTTACATGTACATCGACGGTAGCGTCACAGTAGGAAGCGCAAAACTCGTCTGGTTGAAAGGCACAGACGCTCCTGCTGATACAACAATAGTAGGGGGCACCGTTACCATGGACTTGGACGTTCAGCCTGGATATCCCCAGAACTTCACAGAATGTCTCTTTCTGAAGAACCAAGACACCGCAGCGCACAACCTAACCCTAAGCATAACCACAGCTCTTTCCACGACATACTTTAACGAAGCAAAAGTGCACATCTTTGAAAACTCGACAGGTTCTTGGGTTTTCGTCGATACGCTTGATATGACAACTCTCGACAGTTACGAAACATACACAAATAACGACCCATTAGGTGCAGGCAACTTCTATCGACTGACGTTCGAAATCTACGCTAAAACGACAGCAAGCGGATTATACGCCTTTAACATACAACTACAATACCAGTAACCCCGCATCTCCCATCTTTTCCTAAAATATTCTTTTTTTTTACGAACCACGATTCACGTGATTTTCCTGTTTTTCGCTTTTGGAAATGTATTTTGAATGTTAATTTTACGTTCATATGTGTTAAATATTGTTTTTCGTAAATGTTACGAAGCAAGATGAAGGTGAAAATCGAGCTTGGTTAAGTTG
>JAWBOF010000150.1:0-3122 GCA_038826685.1 Bathyarchaeia archaeon | reverse complement strand
CACCTGCTAGAATCGTTCACTTAACCTTGAAACAATATAAAAATGTTTACACTAATTACCATTCTTGACACAACCATCCAATTTTTTTCCGTCAAAAACTCTATTCTACGGCCAGAATCCGCGTTAGGAAACGTAAATAAGTTTCTGCCAGTTAAACACGACTGAGGAAACACCGGTGAAAATCGCGGTTTCAGGCAAAGGCGGGGTCGGCAAGACGCTGATCGCTGGCGGCGTCGCGTACTCTTTTGCGAAGAAGGGTTTAAGGACCATAGCCATCGACGCTGATTCTTCGCCCAATCTAGCACTTACCCTCGGGCTTTCTCCAGAAGAAGCACGCAAAATAGTGCCAATTTCTGAAAACAAGGAGTTAATTGAAGCGAAAACAAGCACGGGGTACGGCGGAGTTTATCGTCTTTCTTTCTCGGTCGACGACATAGTTCGCGAGTATTCGGTGGAAACCCCACTAGGGATACATCTTATAGTCATGGGCACTGTAAAGTCGGCGGGCGCCGGTTGCGCTTGTCCCGCGAACGCGGTTGTCCGCGCCCTGCTTCGACATCTAGTAGTCGAACGTAACGAAGCAGTGATTCTTGACATGGAAGCAGGTGTTGAGCATCTAGGCCGAGGCACTACCAAAAACGTGGACACGATGCTGGTGGTAGCTGACGCGAACATGAAAGCCCTCGAAACCGCCAAACACATTCATGAACTAGCCTCCAACGCAGGTGTAAAGCAGATTCTGCTTGTGGGAAACAAAATCGCGAATGACATGCAAAGACGAACTGTGGAAGACTTTGCCGAAAAACACGGCATAACGGTGCTGGATTTTGTGCCGTTTGATGGGCATGTTGCGGAGGCGGAAATGCGGGGAGAAACGCCTCTGAAGTACAGTGAATCTGAGGCTATGCAAGCGATAAAACGTTTGAGCGACAGACTTGTGGCAAAGAATGGCTAATAAGCGAGCAACAGAATAGTTCACAAGGAGACAATAAACAGATGAAAACCCTAGTGACAATCGGTCGCGGAGGCACTGGAAAAACAAGCTTTGTGGCTTTGACGACAAAATACTTTATTGAAATCGGTGAAACTCCTTTGCTTTTGGTCGACGCCGACTCGGACCAGAACCTCAGCGAGATGGTCGGCGTGGATTTGAAAGAGAAAGGAAAAAGAACAATCTCCGAATTACTCGTGGAAACCTTTCTTGAAGAAGGAGGCACTACGGTTGGTGTTCCTCCTACCAAACGGATCGAAAGCAAAATTTGGGCACACGGCATGTTTGAAGGCGAGTTTTTCGATTTGATCGCGGTCGGGACAAAGTGGGTTGAAGGATGCTATTGTATGCCGAACGCGGCGCTGAAGGGAGCATTGGATGCGTTAACTAAGAATTACCAGTATGTGCTTATCGATTCGCCGGCTGGGTTAGAGCATTTGAACCGAAGAATCACGTCAAAAGTAGATGACATCTTCGACATCATTGACCCTTCCAAAAAATCCTTCGATCACGTGGAACGAGCCCACCGCATAGCCAAAGAAGTCAAAATCGCCTTCCAAAACTTCTACGTCGTGGGAGGTTTCCGATTCCCAGAAAACCTGCAAACCCAAGCCGAAAGCGAACTGAAATTCAGATACTTGGGCAAAGTGGCTCGTGACGAGTTGGTTGAAGAACACGTTTTAACTGGAAAATCTCTTTTGGAAGTACCTTCGGACTCGCCAGCGTACGTGTCCGTGAAGAGAATACTGGAAAAGGCGGGCTACAAGAAACAATAGCCAAAGGTAATTATCGTAATTATTTTCGATTCCTCTTAAGCGACAATCAGCGCTCTTAATGGGAAGCCTTTCTAGAAAGCTTAAAAAGATTCCATGCTAATCTCTTTATTTCCAAATCCTTAGGTTGTGCAAGGTTTGAGTCGAAAAAACGTACGTGTTAAGATTGATGAACTCAAAACTGATGTTGGGCTTCTCAAGAACCTTGAACTTTCCATCGGCAAGCTAACCGAAGAAAAATGGGCCGAACCCATGGGACCCACGCCGTTTCCATCTGTGACGGCTTTACGAGATTGGGATCTGAAACTCTTGCAGCGTTACAAGCCTTTCTACATGCCCTTCTGCGACCTCTGCTGTCTTTGCACCTATGGCAAATGCGACTTGACCGGCAACAAACGTGGCGCATGCGGCATAGATATGGCTGGACAACAGTCGAGAATCGTGCTTTTGGCCTGTTGCATAGGCGCGGCAACCCACATAGGACACGCACGGCACCTTGTTGAATATCTAATCGAAAAATATGGTCGCAACTACCCACTTGACGTAGGTGGGTTAAACATTCAAGTTGAAGCACCTGTAACTCGTCTTGTTTGCGGAGTAAAACCAGAAACACTGGGCGATTTGGAAGAAGTCTTAGATTATACAGAAACCCAAGTTACGCACCTGTTATCCGCTACACATACAGGTCAGGAGGGAAACAACCTTGACTTTGAATCCAAAGCTTTTCACGCTGGTATGGTAGACCAAGTTGGAATGGAAGTCGCGGACATCGCCCAAATAGCAGCCTATAATCTTCCCAAGGCAGACCCAGAAGCGCCACTTGTAGATTTAGGTTGTGGAACCATAAACGTAGAAAAACCCGTGATTCTTTGCATTGGACATAATGTTGTCCCTTCTGTAGGAATAATAGATTATTTGAAGGAAAACGGCTTGGATGGTGAAATCGAAGTTTGTGGCCTTTGTTGTTCCGCCCATGATGCAACCAGATACTACAAGCGAGCGAAAATCGTTGGCCCAATTTCGTGGCAACTCCGTTTCATAAGAAGCGGCTTCCCAGACGTGGTTGTCTTAGATGAGCAGTGCATCAGAATAGATGCTTATGACGAGGCCCAAAAAGTCAAGGCACCCGTGATTGCTGCATCCGAAAAGAATTGCGGAGGCTTGCCTAACCGCACTAACGACCCTGCTGACGAGATAGTGAAAGATTTGGTAAGTGGAAAAACGCGTGGTGGGTTGATTCTTGATCCTGAAAAGGTCGGTGAAGTTGCTACAAAAGTTGCCTTACAGGTAGCTCCACTTAGGAAGAAGTTCAAAACATTACCAGAAACCGACGAAATCATCCAAAAATCAAAAGAATG
>JAWBOF010000149.1:0-3152 GCA_038826685.1 Bathyarchaeia archaeon | reverse complement strand
CTCTCCCGACGGAAGATTATTCCAAGTAGAATACGCGTTAGAAACCGTAAACCGCGGCGCAACCATAGTAGGAATCGCAAGCGCCGACGGCATAGTACTAGGCGCAGAAGAAAAAATAGAATCTAAACTGCAAGATCCTCAGTTTACGTGGAAAATTTTCGAAGTGGACTCGCATTTAGGAGCGGCAGTGGTTGGGCTCGGCTCAGACGCACGCATACTGATCGATCAAGCACGAGTCTATGCACAAAGCAACCGACTAATGTACGACGAACCAATTGACGTAGAAATAATCACAAAACGCGTCGGCGATATAAAACAACTGTACACGCAACATGCAGGCGTAAGACCCTTCGGCGTTTCTATAATCTTCGGCGGAGTCGACAAAACTGGAAGTAGAATCTTCTCCACGGATCCAAGCGGCTCCTACCGCGCCTACAAAGCCATCGCCGTGGGCATCGGAAGAGAAACCGTGGAAAACATTCTGAAAGAAGAATACCGAGAAGACATGTCGCTTGAGGAACTAATAAAACTCTGCACAAAATGCCTAGTGAAATCACTCGAAGCCCGAAACGAGGTGCCACGAATCAAACTTGCCGTTATTCCAGCGGCGACAAAGAAGTTAAAGATGCTGACAGACGAAGAAATTGACAAGTACATGAAGCAGATTTAGGCAGAGGCTTCTGATGAGTGACCGTTACACCGTCGCGCGGATAGCCCGAGACGGAGAACACTTCGAAATCCTCGTAAAACCACAACACGCGTTAGACTTCCGAATGGGCAAGGGTCACACTATCTCCGAGATCCTCGCCATAGATACGATTTTCACGGACGCAAACAAGGGAACCAAAGCCTCAGAAGAAAAACTCAAAAAGGCCTTCGGAACACTCGATGTGCTAAAAATCGCCGAATTAATACTTAGGAAAGGGCAACTTCAACTTACAACCGACCAGCGGAGACAACTAACCGAAGACAAACGAAAACAAATCATCACCTTCATCTCCCGCAACTGCATAGACCCAAAAACCAACCTGCCCCACCCACCAATCCGCATAGAACAAGCCATGGAACACATTCACTACTCTATCGACCCATTCAAGGAAGTCGAGGAACAAGCCAACGAAATCATCAAACTCCTCCGGCCAATACTGCCAATAAAAATGGAAAAAATCAACGTAGAAGTCCATCTGCCCACAGAATACGCGGCGAGAGCCTACGGAGCAGTCAAGGGGTTCGGCACGATAAAAAGGGAAGAATGGCGTGCAGACGGGTCTTGGCACGGAGTTATCGAGATGGCTGCGGGTTCCTATGCTCCGCTTCTGGAAAAACTCGGGGAAATCACACGCGGCACTGCGGAAGCAAAAATAGTGTAATATAAATGAAAGAATAAGTCAAATTTGAGGTGAAATTGCATATGCCAGTTTTTTTCGAGAAAAGAGACATCGTTACGCCAGGTGACTTGCTCGCTGAAGGAGACTATTTTGCTGGAGACAATACTTACAAGGAAGGCGACAAACTGTACGCGACTCGACTCGGGATTGTCGACGTCGCCGAAAAAACAGTTAACGTGGTTGCCTTGAAAGCCTTCTACTCGCCCAAAGTTGGCGACACCGTGATCGGCAAAGTCGTGGAACTCACAATCGCCGGTTGGCTAATCGACATAAACGCACCACAACAAGCCATGTTAAGAGCCTCAGAAATCTTTGAAAGAGATTACAAACCGCAACGAAACGACTTGCCATCAGTCTTCGACGTGGGCGACCTCATAATAGCAAAGATAATCGCCTACGACCGAACACGAGACCCTCAACTGACCATCCGCGAACCAGGATTAGGCAAAGTCACGCGCGGGCAAGTCGTGGAAATCACTCCGACAAAAATTCCACGCGTGATCGGCAGGAAAGGCTCGATGATTTCGATGATAAAGGAGCAAACAGGCTGTCACATAGTGCTCGGGCAAAATGGAGTCATCCTAATCAGCGGAAAAACTCCAGAAAACGAACACTTGGCTATGATGGCTATTCGTAGAATAGAAGAAGAATCCCACACGAGCGGTTTAACCGACCGCATAACCGAGATGTTAAAGAAACTTAAAGGAAGTGATGAAAATGCCAGCAAAGGCACAAGAGAAACAGAAACTAATTGATAAAGAAGGAAAAAGAATAGATGGAAGAAATCCCGACGAGTTAAGACCCATAAAAATCGAAGTCGGCGTCCTAAGCAACGCTGACGGCTCAGCATACATCGAACAAGGAAAATGCAAAATACTAGCAGGGGTTTACGGTCCAAGAGAGACCCACCCGAAACATTTAGCCTTACCCGACAGGGCTTTGCTTCAATGCCGCTATCATATGGCGCCGTTTTCTGTTGAAGAACGAAAATCACCAGCGCCGTCGCGGAGGGAAATCGAACTTTCCAAAGTCATCAGAGAAGCCCTTGAACCCGCAATCTTTCTGGAATACTACCCACGAACATCCATCGACCTTTTCATCGAAGTCCTGCAGGCCGATGGTGGAACACGAGGAGCCGCCATAACCGTAGCATCGTTGGCGCTTGCAGACGCTGGCATTCCGATGAAAGATTTGGTTGCTGCTTGTGCGGCCGGGAAGGTGGAGGGTAAACTGGTGCTGGATTTATCTGACGCTGAGGACAAGCTCGGCGAGGCTGACTTGCCGGTTGCCTACATGCCGACGATTGATGCTGTAACGTTGCTTCAGATGGATGGAAACTTGACCTTGGAAGAATTCGAGCAGACGGTAAACATGGCGTTGAACGGCTGCAAGCAAATATATAAGATACAGAAAGAGGCGTTAAAAGCCAAGTACGTGGCTCTAAAGGAGGTTGCAGAAGAATAATGTCGTCAGTTATGGTGAAAGTAAAGCAAAAACAGATTGCACAACTAATCGCTCACGGAAAACGATTGGATGGACGCGAACCAAACGATTACAGGGACATAAAAATCGAAGTCGGCGTTATCGAAAAAGCAGAAGGCTCGGCGCGGGTTAAAATCGGCAACACTGAGGTTCTTGTGGGAACCAAAGTTGACGTTGGCGAACCCTTCCCTGACACTCCAGAAGAAGGCGTACTGACAGTGAACGCGGAACTTGTCCCCTTGGCTTCTCCAAGCTTCGAGACGGGTCCGCCAGACGAAAACT
>JAWBOF010000148.1:0-3195 GCA_038826685.1 Bathyarchaeia archaeon | reverse complement strand
CCCGAGAGCACGAAAAACCCGCGTAGCAACTTCAGGGTCAGAAACGCGTGTAGAACCAATACCCCTCGAGCCAAAAATAGGCTTCACCACCACATCACCACCCAACTCATGAAAAGCCTTCAAAGCCCTATCAGCGTCCTCCGTGACCACTGTACGAGGCACCGGCAATCCAGCCTCCTCCAAAAGCGCAAGCGTATAAAACTTGTCCACAGACCGTTCAATCGCGCTTGGCGGATTAATAATAACCACACCTAACCGATGAAGCTTATGCAAAAGGTCCATCCTGAAAATTATTTCCTCCAAAGAACCCCTGCCGATAGGACGCATAATTAAAGCATCCAGTTCCTTAGCAACATCGGTTTCATCGACTGTAACTTTAGGACAAACACCCACATGCGCAACAAGTTTCGAGAAACCGAAACAAAAAGGTGTGATTCCATTCTTCTCCATGGCTCGACGCAGTTGAATGGAGCACCAACCGTTTTCGTTTCGTGTCAGTATTCCCATTTTCACGTCTTTTCCCTTCGTAGGTTCTACTAACGCGAACGATACAAAAAAGGTTTAGTTATCAAACACTGTTAGAATCTACGAACCCACTGCAACAAATCATCAGCACTTTTTACTTTTTTTGTGAGGTCTATTTTTAAGTAAGCCGCCTGCTCATTGTAGTATGGCGCGCCTTTTCTTGAAAAAAGAGTCAAAACTCTTCCTTCATGGTTCAGTTTGAAGCCTTCCATACTCGGCTCGTGACCACGGATCAGCATATTAACCTGCAACATTCCTAGAAACTTTTCCGTCACGTCATTTCCAAACAGTTTGCCCGCTCCTCGCGGCGAAGCACATGTTCCAACGATTCCTTCTTCTGGGTCGTTCCACAAAATTTCCTCAAGAAAAACCTCTTTCGGATGCTTTTCATGCGCATAAGCCAAATCATCGAGCGAACGAGCCTCCGTCGGAAAACCCCCATGAATCAAAATGTACCGTTCTTTCACGAGAACCGCGTTGTAGAGTTGATTAAAAAGCAAGCGTATGCTGTTGTAAGCCGAATCGCCTTTTTGACCGAATCTTTGCTGAAACTGAAACGGCAAATCATGCGGCGAAGCGAGCAGGTCTTCAGGGCCTTCGTGATTGCCACGCATGAGTATGAGGTTTTCTGGAAACCATTTTTTAAGCTTGAGTACCATGTAGTAAACTTCGGCCGAATATAATCCGCGGTCGCCGTAGTCGCCCAAAAATATGAGCGTAACGTCTTTGCGGTTTTGAATGTTTTGTAGGAACTCGCTATCTTTAAGGATGAACACGAGGCTTTCAAGGTCGCCATGAACATCGCCAACGATGATAGCCTCGCCTTCCGGCGCAAGCGTTACAAGTTTTCCTTCCACAAACATTTTCCCTACTCGCGCCTCTTCTTTCTCAAGCATACAAGTAACTTCTTCAACTAAAGCAACAAACTCATTCGCGCCTGCATCGAGCGCCATTTTAGTCAACTCGAGAACTTTTTGCTCATTGTCCAAAAGTGCCGTCACTCTTTCTCTCTTCCCTAAATCGACTCTTTTTCTACTTAAACGTTGATAATCGAGATCTTTTTACTCTTTTTTGAGTAGTTACTCTTAAATAATTAAACCTTATGAAAATCACGGAACACGGTGCAAACGGCATGACAACGACTAGCGCAAAAAAAGTGGCTTTCATCACGATGATGATTGTTTTGGGCAACATATTTTCAAGCATTTCAATTTATCTCGGACCAATCTATCCCGGCGTCAATCTTGATTTTTCCCATATCACCACGTTTATCGCCGCGATTTATGGCGGTCCTGTTTATGGGCTTATTGTAGGATTTTTTGGTGGTGTTTGGGCAGGTTTTTATTTTGGTTTCATCGGCGGCACACTTTCGTGGCTTAGCCTTCTGGGACTACCCATCGGGAAATCGTTGACCGGCTTAACAACGGGATTGTTCTATAGAGTATTTAGAATTCGAGAAAAAAGTCATGCTTCCATAATTACTGTGCCCACTGTACTAGTGTCTTTTATTCCTGAAACTCTTTTTACAGTAGTTTATTTCTTAGCGTTGGCGCCGTACTTTTTTGCCTTTGGTTTTGGCATGTTTATGCTTGGAATAATCCTACCCAAGGCGTGGGCGGAAATAGTGTTTATGAGTTTTCTTATGGCTGCGCTTGTGGGGAATCAAGGGTTCAGTACGTTTGTTACAAGTTTCCTTTCAACCCGCGCTACGAAGACAGAATAGTTATTTTTTCTTTTTTGGCAAATAAAAAGTGAAAACGAACCCGACAACGTCGTGGGCAACGTGAGCCACAACAACCGCCAGCAATGAGCCTGATAAAAAGAAGACAACGCCAAACAAAACTCCGCCGTACAACGATAAAAGGGCGTTGTAAACACCTTGATACAGTTGAGGCACGAAAGCAAAAATCGCTTGAACGATTACGGCAACTACGGGCAAGGTTAAGTAAAGAAGATGACCAAGCAAGTATCCTCTAAAAATAAGTTCCTCTAAAACCCCGGCAAGCATAGAGGCGATGAACACGGTAAAGAATAAATGTGCTTGAGGTGCTGACATGGAAGACGCCAAAAGTTGCTCCAACTCGATTTCACGCCTAGTTTTTGAAACAGAAAACCTACGTCGCACTATAGAAATTAAGAAATTCACGGGCATACCGCCGAAAAATATGAGCACACCGCTTAATACTCCTAGAAAAATCAAACTCACCGAGGGACTGTTCGTGTCAAAACTGAAAACCACGGAAAGTTCTCTCTGAGGAACCAGCGCGAAAACCGCGAGCAAGAGAAGCAAAATTGATTTTTCAAACGAAGATAACCAAATAAGCCGCTTGAACGAAGGAGGTTTTTCATAATTTAGTGAGTATCTCGGGTCGGTTTTGTACGTGAAAAGCATGTAAATCGCGTAGGCGATTAGGAAGCCGTAAAGCCCGAGATACGCGAACCATTGGCTTTCCAAATTTTTTCTCCAGCCTAAGCGTTAAGCCCTATTGATTGTTTGAGCACTTTGACGTCGATTTCGCCAGCCTTGAAAACCTTACCCGTTTCCAGGTTGTTTATTATGAATACCGCGGGCGCAAAAAGGTGCGGGTCTATTTTGTAGAAGTCGTAGTTTGCTTCTTTGAAGATTTCTCTGAAGGGTTTGCCGTATTGCTCCGACATTTTCGACGGTGC
>JAWBOF010000147.1:0-3309 GCA_038826685.1 Bathyarchaeia archaeon | reverse complement strand
TCAGGAAGCACAGTTACTATGAGCTTTAGTGTTCAACCAGCGATTCCTCAATGGTTCAACCAAAGCCTTTACCTCAAAAACGTAGACACTGAATCTTCGCATAATGCGACAATCAGCGTAACAGCATCGACCCTTGGTTCCGATTTTACCTATGCAAATATGTATGCTTACAATGCCAATACCAGTACACTCTTGCACACCTTTGACTTGACGACAACCAACACATACATGTTCCCAAGCTCATTAGCCAGTAATTATGCCTACCTCCTAAATTTCGGGATTAACGCCACCGACACTGCAAGCGGATCATACACCTTCAGTATACAAGTGATATACCAGTAATAGCGTCGTATCTTTTTCTCCCTATTTTTTAGTCCCCTTTCTTTAGGGCGAAATACGAGTATTATAGTTAGAGGTAATTACGTGATTTACAGCATTATTTGGAGTCTTTATTGTGGGTTCATATGTGTTAAATATTGTTTTTCGTAAATGTTACGAAGCAAGATGAAGGTGAAAATCGAGCTTGGTTAAGTTGTTTAATTCAAAGAAAGGTATTTCGCCAATATTGGCAACACTACTGCTCATAGTCATCGCGGTTGCGGCGATTATCGTCACGTACGCGTGGGTGATGACTTACATGGGAGCGCAGACTGGACAGGCGGGAGTGTTGATTACTCACGAGACCACGAGATGGTACGGTAGCCCGACCGACGCTGCGAAAAACAGGACAGACATAATCATAAAGAACATTGGAACCAGCACGGTGAAAGTCGTCCGTGTTTATTTCGGCACCTCCGCAGACAACCCCATCGAAGTGACGGCTAACTGTCTACAGGGCATAAACACCACTCTTCCACAACAGGGAATAACGACAATAACCGTCGCTTGGCCCATCTCGGCACTCGGCGACACATGGAGCAACGGACAGACATACCACATCTGGATAGCAACCGACCCCGGCACAACCTACAAGTTCACGTACTACGTGTCATAGCGTACCTTTCTATTCTTCCGTTTCCCTTCCATTAAAAAACTCTGCCCCCAAAAACTATTTTATTCCCTCTCGCTGCATACATGCAACCATCACCAAAGCATGGATGAAAACCTAATGAGTTACGAAATAAACGTGTTTATTGAAGGCTTGCAAGTTTTTGTCGCCTTGGCGTTTCTGATGTACGCCTCTTGGAGCGACCTAAAAACACGAGAAGTCAGCAACATGGTCTGGGTACTCTTCGCACCCATCGGCCTGGCGCTAAGCCTAACGTGGCTATTGTTCAATTTTTCCACAGAAGCGCTTTATTTGTTCAGCATTTCGGTGACTATGACATCGGCTTTGGCGGTTCTGCTTTTCTACGCGGGGGCGTACGGCGGCGCAGATGCGAAGGCATTGATTTGCCTCTCGGTCACGCTTCCCTTTTACCCAAGCAACTTTATTCAATTTGGCTTTGCCCCGTACATTTTCCCGTTAAGCGTATTCAGCAACGGCGTTATTCTGGCGGCTTTAAGCGTCGTCTACGCGCTTATCCGAAACCTCGTATGGCGACAAAGAACCAAACAACACTTTTTCGAAGGCTTCGAGAAGGAGTCAAAATGGCGAAAACTGGTAACCATGCTTAGCGGCTACAAAATCTCCCTCGGCAAACTTGAAAAAAGCCAATTCTTGTATCCGCTCGAAGACGCCCAAGTCTCGGAAACAGGCAGCATAGAAAGGAAATTATTAGTTTTCCCAAAAGACGAAGAAAGAGAAGGCATAATCAAAAGAATTTTCGCCGCCGCGGAAAAAGGATTAAAAATAGACTGGGTATGGGCGACGCCGGGCCTGCCCATGCTCGTTTTCATAACGCTCGGGCTTATTTCCGCTTTGGTCGTCGGAGACTTCGTGTGGATAATCCTCACCCGCTTGTTAATGTGAAACTCCTCTTAATTATCATGCAACTACAAAACTACTCATCTACCAAGATTACGCATTTGGTTAAAAGACGCGAAGTTTGATTAAGTAAAGTTTATATGAAAGATGTATGGTTTCATGTGTTTGATTCCGCGGAAAAATGGCAGTTAGGAGGCCGTTTTCGGGTCGGATGACGTTTGCCGACCAGTGGAGGAATCTCCCAGTTTGGAAGCCCACAACCCTCACTCTCAGTTCTTCATTTCACATTTAACCATAAATCTATCATGGAGAAAGATTAGAAAATGAGTGAAATATCGTTAGAAGATCTGCTTCTGCTCGAAAAATCGTTCTTCAAAGAAAAAGGCCTCGTCAAACAGCACTTAGACAGCTACAACGAGTTCATCGACCACGGTTTGCAGGAAGTCGTCAACGAAGTCGGACAAATCGACATCGAAATCCCAGAAAGCCCATACCAAATAAAACTCGGACAAGTCTGGGTAATCGACCCACAATCCCGCATCAGCGGACCCTACATCACCGAAGTAGACGGCACAAAGCACGAAATCTACCCCATGGAAGCACGCTTCCGCAACCTCAGTTATGCTGCGCCAGTCGCGCTTGAGATGACGCCTATAATCGACGGAAGAGAGCAGGACACGGAACTCGTCTTAATCGGCGACCTTCCTGTCATGCTAAAGTCAAAACTGTGCGTCCTTTCCGTCCTTTCGCCTGAGGAGTTAATCGCGGCTGGAGAAGACCCCAACGACACGGGCGGCTACTTCATCATAAACGGCTCCGAACGCGTCATAGTTGCGCTAGAAGACCTCGCGCCCAATAGAGTCATCGTAGACATAGACGAACGCGGCGCCTCGCCAGTTTACCAAGCCAAAATCTTCTCAACCACCGTCGGCTTCAGAGCACGAATCGAGTTGAGACTAAAGTCGGACGGCGCCATTTACGTATCTATGCCAGGCGTCCCAACAGAAATTCCCTTCATCGTGTTGATGCGGGCACTTGGACTAAAGTCTGATAAAGAAATAGCCGAAACAGTTTCTCCGGATAAGACGTTACAGAACCTGCTTGACGCCTCGTTCGAGAAGGCCGTAGGTGTTGATTCGGTAAAAGACGCGTTGTTATACATTGGAAACCGAGTCGCACACGGACAAGTAGAGGAGTACAGGCTTCAAAAAGCCGAAAGCATCATAGACCGCAACTTTCTACCTCACATCGGACGAACCAAAGAACACCGCCAAGAAAAAGCCCTGTTTATGGGCGAAATGGCAAGCCGAGTGATAGAGCTAAAGCTGGGTAAACGTAAACCAGACGACAAAGACCACTTTAAAAACAAACGTCTCAAACTCGCCGGACCACTGCTCGCCGACCTTTTCAGAATAGCCTTCCGCAACCTTTGCCGCGACATC
>JAWBOF010000146.1:0-3310 GCA_038826685.1 Bathyarchaeia archaeon | reverse complement strand
AGCTCGGCGAGTTCGATTTTTGCGTTTTTGAGTTCGGTTTCGAGTTCTTTAAGAGTTTTTTGTGCGGCTTGTTTGCGATATTGAAGGAGGGCGTTGTTGATTTTATGGTCTATGGTTTGGTTAGTGGCTTGGTCGATTTCTGCGTTGAGTTTGACCATTTTGTTTTCGGTTTCGGCAATTTGTGCGGTAAGAGTTTGAAGTTGGGTTGTGGCATTGTCGATTATTTGTTTTAGGTTTCGGTTTCTCGTGGTGAATTGCTGTGTCCATGTGGTTTCGAGGTTTTCGTAGGCTTTTTTGACTTCGGTTAGGCGGGTGGTTACAAGTGTTGCGGTTTTGCCTAAGGTGGTTTCGAATTGTTGTATTCTGCCTAGGCACTCTGCGATTCGTTCTTTGTTAGATTCTATCCAATCATGCATGTCTTTGAGGGTTTGATTGGCAAGTTGAATGTTGACTTCATAAACGGCCTTTTCACGTTCGAGGGTAAGTCGGGTTTCGAGAAGATTTTTCCATTCATCCTTGACAATTGCTATCTTTGATTGCGATTCAGTGATTTGGCGGTCAATTTTTGTTATTTCGCTGGCAAGTGTTTGGAGTTCGTTTTGTTCCTGTTTTATTTTGGCTTCCAGATTGCCCAAGTTATTTTCTTTCTTTGCCACTTCTGCCCATGCGAGTTCTCTTTCAAGCAAGCGTCTTTTCATTTGCAGTTGTTTTTTTTGTTGGTAACGATCGTATTGGTCACGCCAGTAATTAAGAGTCTGCGCCGCGTTTTCGAGTAGGTTGTTGACTGATTCTTCTTGGCTAATTATTCGGCTAAGTTTTTTTTGGGCTTCGAGAACATTTTGACGATATTTTTCCAAGCCTACAGCGGCTTCTACTACGCGTAGTTTTTCTTGAAGCGAGAGCACGGTGAATTGTTCGGTCATGT
This sequence comes from Bathyarchaeia archaeon, assembly GCA_038826685.1. Taxonomy (GTDB): domain Archaea; phylum Thermoproteota; class Bathyarchaeia; order Bathyarchaeales; family SOJC01; genus JABFQO01. Next base: position 2,385 of record JAWBOF010000146.1, on the reverse strand, counting down.
TTTGATGCATGATAATGAGCAAGTTGTCCGGGTCGATGCCGAAGTTTGCGAGAACTCTTTGTACGTCGGCTTTCGTGACAGCACGATTGTCGAGTTCAAACTCGTATTTTCCATCTAACCGTAGAGTGCGTGTGAGGAAGATTTGGTCTTTTTTAATTTTTTGGACAGGCCTTTTTCCGCCTTTTTGGGGCGAATTGTCCAAGATAAGCGTGATTCGTGCTTGGTCTTTGCCCCATCTTATAAGTTGACTCAGTTTTTTGGAGCGTTCCGTTTGGCTTTGCCCAAGCGCGATGCTTATACCGAGCAGCATTGAGGATTTGCCTGCGCCGTTGGGTCCACAGATGACGTTGACGCCTTGTTTAAGGGGTATCCTAGCGTACTCGTAGCTCATGAAGTTCTCAAGGATTATTTCTTGAATTAGCATGCGCAGTTTGTCCTCAACAAAGCATAGAAAATAGGCATAGGACTAGTATTAAAATAGTATTGTAAAGGACATACACAATAAAAGTAGGTAAAATAGTGAAAGTAAACAGAAAAACGTAGAGGAAACTACGTTAAAAACTTTACATCAACGTGATGCAAGGATTTTTTAGGCTGAGGTTTACCCCTTATAGTAATGACAAGTGTGAGGCTTGGAATGGCACAAAGGCGGCTTGATGATTACTCAAAAACCCAGACGCGACAACTAGCCAAGCCCACCGAAACGGAGCCATTAAAACAAAACACGTCCTTTCAGGCTCAAATGGAGATTGAAAAAGAGAGAATCAAAAAACGGTTTGAAGCGCCAGAAAATCTGCCACCGTCCTATTTTGTTTCCGCTGCGTACGATGGCCGCAAAGGTGCTGCTTACGTGAAACTTTACGAGCCCATCTCTGAACAAATATTCTTCTGGCACGACAACACTGGGCACAAGCCCTATTTGCTAACTAACCTTTCGCCCATCGAACTAGAAAAAATTCACAGGCTAACATCACATCAAGGGTTTGACCATCTTGAACTCGTGGAGAAATTTAGCCCACTATTAGAAAAATATGTCACTGTAACTAAAGTTGTGGCGAAAGACCCGTTGGCTGTTGGAGGCCGTCCCGCTGGTTGCATGCGCGACATTATACCCCAAGATGCACCCGCAGTTGCTGATATCGCAGCCGAGCCGGTAAAGGTATGGGAAGACCATATTAAATACTATCAATCCTACATTTACGACCGCCAACTAGAGCCCGGTATGCTTTACAAGGTAGAGAAAGGCAATCTAATAGCAGCGACTGTTGATTCCTCTGAGAAAATGGTGCAGAAAACTCTTCAGCTCTTCAAAAACGAATCCAAAGAAGAACTGGCTCACGTCGAACATTGGGCAAGGTTGCTCGAGTACCCAGCGCCTAAATTTCGCCGTGTTGCCCTAGACATCGAAGTACTTTCTTCAGTGCCTACACGCGTGCCTGATCCTCGTGAAGCCTCAGAACCCATCATCTGTGTTTCTTTGTACAGTTCCGACGGCCTCAAACAGATATTACTGTTGAAACGTGAAGGCACACGAGAAGGCGCAGAGAAACTTCCTGCTGATGTTAACGTGAAATTTTTTGAAAGCGAGGAGAAGTTGATTCGGGCAGTTTTTGATGTTTTATGGACTTACCCGTTTGTTATTACGTTCAATGGAGACGACTTTGATTTTCGCTATTTAGCCCACCGGGCGTTAAATTTGGGCGTCAAAAAAGGCGAAATTCCGATTGAGGTAGGACACCGTGTTTGCTTGCTTCGCTATGGCGTGCACATCGACTTGTACAAGTTTTTCTATAACCGTTCCATCCAAATCTACGCCTTCAGCAACCGCTACCGTGATGTGACACTGGATGATGTGGGCAAGGCATTGATCAATTTGAGGAAAATTGAACTCGAAAAAAGTTTAAGCGAATTAACTTACTCAGAATTAGCGCAATACTGTTTCCGAGATGCTGAAATCGCATTTAAACTCACGAGTTTTGACGATGACCTGACCATGAAACTCATCCTCGTTCTTGCACGTATAAGCCACATGCCCATGGAAGACGTAAGCCGCCAAGGCGTTTCACGGTGGATACGAAACTTCATGCATGCCGAACACCGCAAACAGGGATGGCTAATACCCAACACTTCAGACATCATCGCAGTAAAAGGCAAAACCTCGACAACGGCAATCATTAAAGGCAAAAAATACAAAGGCGCCATCGTCGTCGAGCCAGTGCCTGGAGTGCACTTTAATGTTGCAGTAATGGATTTTCCAAGCCTATACCCATCCATCATTAAAGTCTGGAACCTCGGCTACCAGTCCATACTCTGCCCGCATCCAGAATGCCGAGCCAATAAAGTGCCAGATACACAGTCTTGGGTTTGCACCAAAAAACGTGCGTT
>JAWBOF010000145.1:0-3336 GCA_038826685.1 Bathyarchaeia archaeon | reverse complement strand
GCTGTTTCTTTCGCAGATCCTTTGGCTTCTTTCTCTTCTCGCTCGCTCATTACGCTGTGCCCTTCTTAACCGTGCCAAGTCTCTCGACTATTTCTTTTATCAAACCTGTGGCGTCGCCAGCTTCGATGATGCACGCTGACGCGGCTGGGACGTCTATGCCTATGGCGGAGCCTATTTTTGCCTTGTCTGGGACAAAGACGTACGGAATTTTCCGCTCTTCGCAAAGTATCGGCAGATGCGCAACGACCTCAGGTGGCTCTACGTTCTCTGCGATAACGACAAGTTTGGCTTGGGCTTTCTCAATGGCCTTTGTAGTCTCATTCGTACCTTTTCTCACTTTACCCGTCTGAGTGGCGATTTGCAGGGCTTCATAGGCTGCATCTTGAATCTCTTTCGGCGTCTCACTTTTCACATAGAACGGTTTGGACATAAGCCTCACCCTAATATTACATATTGCAGATTTTATTCAACAGAACCCATTAATGAAGGTTTCGACTATTTACGAGTATAAAAAGCCCGAAAGAAAGACGAAAACGCCTTATCGATGAGCATAATAAGCCACGATTCCTTCGCCGACCGCGTCGATACGTACGAAACCAAAACGTTCAAACTGCACAATATCATTTACACGTAACCTTTTGCATTCCTCTTCCGCGATGCCCTTGGCTTCGGAGGCGTCTGGCATTATAACCGTGCAGGGCGCTCCAAAGCCTTCGGGAAGCCAATGAATGAGCGGCGCATTTAACTTCTTAGCATCCTCGTAACTTTGGCTATGAAAAACAGCTTCTGCGCCTTTTTTGCCAGTCTTTTCCACTTTGATGTTGAACAGCTCCATCAACCTAACCACGTTGCCCTTCTTGAACAGCTTTAAATCATCACGTGACACGTGGAAAGAAACTTTGTTTTCCTCGGGTTTGACTTCGATTTGCCTAAATCCTTTTTCCGGATGGTCGGGATGCAGAGGAAGACGTGCAACGAAACCTTGTTCCAAGCCCCTAACAACAAGCCTCATAGGCTCGCACACGAAGAAATAACGATTCGCGGTTGAGTCGATTATTTTTCGGTTATAGGCGTAAAGGTTGTCCCAACTTAGGGTAACATCTTGCGCCTTCGGACCCACGTCGATAATCATTCGTTTTATGGCTTCGGGTTGAATCCCTCGTCTCCGCAAAGCCGCAAACGTAGCCAATCGCGGATCGTCCCAACCTTTAAACAAGCCTTCCCGCATTCCCGCCACAATCTTCGATTTACTCAAAAACGCACCAACAATTTTCATTCGTCCGTAATGAATTGCCTCTGGGTATCGCCAACCAAAATGCTCGTACATGAATTCTTGTCGTACTTGGTTAGTCAAGTGCTCCTTGCCGCGGATGATGTGAGAGATGCCCATCAGATGATCGTCTACACCGGAAGCCAGATTATACAATGGCCATACACGGTATTTGCGTCCTACCCGAGGGTGCGGGTGCGTTTTGGGGTCGATGATTCGCAATGCGGGCCAATCGCGAACAGCGGGGTTGGGATGGGACAAGTCGGTTTTTATGCGCACAACAGCTTCGCCTTCTTTAAACGTGCCGTCGAGCATTTTTTGCCAACGTTCAAGGTGCTCTTTTGGAGGTAGGTTTCTGCATGGGCAAGGTTGCTGCGCTAACAGTTTTTTCTTGAACTCATCCCCGTTGCAAGTGCAGACGTAGGCGTTTCCGTCTTTAAGTAGTTTTTCTGCGTGTTCGTAATAGATGGGGATTCTGTCACTTTGGATGAACTCTTTGTCGGGTTTGCATCCGAGCCATGCCAAGTCTTCACGTATAGAATCATAAAACGGCAAAGCAGAACGCTTCAACCGCGGGTCGGTGTCCTCAAAACGCAAAATAAAACTTCCCTTGTACATCTTCGCGTATTCATAGCAGAGAACGATGGCGCGGGCTGAGCCCAAATGAATCGCACAGTCAGGGTTTGGTGAAAAACGAGTTACGACGCGTTCGTAAAGTTCGACGTTTGGCAGTTTGGGCAGATGTTTTTCTTCTTCCACCTTTTCTTTGACCAGCGTTTCGGGCCAATTTTTTTCTACAATCTTTCTCTGTTCCTCAACTGGAAGCGCGTTGACTTCTTTTATTACCTCGGCGACGAGTGGTCCGATTTCCTTCACTCGGGCTTTCAGTTGGGGCTGCTCTGCGAGTAGTTTGCCCATAACCGGCCCGGCTTGTGCTTTGCCGTTGTAGCTTACTGCGTTTATTAGGGCAAGTTTTCGGATAATCTCTCGTGTTTCCTTGTTTGCCAAACAGTCACTCACGTTTTTGGTTATATTTTTCGTTCGATTAGGTAGGTTGCGAAGGCTCTTAATCTTTCCTTTGCGTTCGAGGGAGGTAGAAGTTTGTCGACTTCGTTCCAGCTTTCTTGCACGAGTTTTCTTGCGAATTTTTTAGTGTATTCGATTGAACCGTAATTTTCCATTATGTCTATGGCTTCGTTGCGGAGTTTTTGGTCGCTGGTGTGCATTTTGAGGATTTCGATGAGTCGTTTTCCGTCTTTGGGTTTTGCCTTCTTAAGCGTGTGTATCACCATGAGTGTGCGTTTGCCTTCAGTTATGTCCATACCCCGAGCGCCTTTTTTCTCAGCAAATTCTGTGCCAGTAAGGTCAAGGACGTCGTCTTGCATCTGAAAAGCAACACCAACAGCCTCAGCAAACTTGCCCAACTTTTCAACCAACTCCTCATCCGCATCTGCCAAGACCGCAGCCATACGCGCCGCCATCCTTGCTAGCGTTCCTGTTTTGTAGGCGCACATCTGCAAGTAATGATTCTCGGTGATTTTGTCTGCATTGGCTAGTCCACGGTGCCACGCGATGTCTATGGCTTGGCCGAGGCTGAGATTGACCATTTCTTGTATGTAGATTTCATAGATGCGGTTTGTTTTCTCTTGGGGCAGTCTATTTTTGTTCTTGATAACTGTGATTAATGGGAGAAAGTACATGGCGTTGCCTGCGTTGACGGCGATGTCGATGCCGAATAAACGGTAGGTGCAAGGCTTTCCGCGTCGAAGTTCGGAACCGTCCTCAACGTCGTCCACCATCAATGTGCCATTATGAACAACCTCGGGGATGATGGCGAAATCCAAGAAATCCTTGGGGTTCCTGCCCAACGCTTCGCATATCAAGAGGAAAAGTGCGGGGCGCCAGCGTTTTCCGCCTCGGTCGAGAAACTCCCAAATGGGTTCGGCGATTGCTTTGTTCAAGGCTTCTAAATCGTGCGTGTATCTCGGCGGGCTTAGAGCGAAAACAACAGAGTCTTTCTTGAACTCTCTTGGAATATACTTCTGTATCGTCTTGTCGATTACGGG
>JAWBOF010000144.1:0-3359 GCA_038826685.1 Bathyarchaeia archaeon | reverse complement strand
TGATGTGGGCAAAAGAGGTGTAGTGCACACTTTTACAATAGCCACAATCGACATTAATGGAGAAAAACTTGAGAAGCCAGAGATATATGCGTTCATAAAATTCAATGGCTCATGTGGCGGGATAATACACAAGATAGGTGAAACCGACACTGTCTACATAGGCATGGAAGTCGAAGCAGTTTTTAAACCACAAAATGAAAGAAAAGCCTCAATAAACGACATAGCCTACTTCAAACCAATAAAGTAGCCAACCTACCTTTTTTTTATATTTTTGAAAATTCCATCATTTGACTATTTATCCAAAACACTAAAAAATATGGTGGTTAAGCCTACTTGCAAACATGGCATCCTTTAGACTTATGCAAAAGCTACCAATTAATAATTTTCACAAAATGGATTAAATCTAAGCTATTCCTCTATTAAGTGCAGCTAACTGAAGCGCCTGTTTTATATTGTGGAATTATATGTTCTATAACGTAGAATTATAAGTTGAGAAAATTAAATTTACCTTGAAATGAAAACCTCATATCTTATAAATGGAGTTTTAATTGCTGGCCTTTTGCTGTACTTAGGCACGTTCACCTTCCCATTCTTAATTGTATATCCCCTTTTATTACATAGAAATCCCAGAATTACACTGCAGCTACAAGATGGATTTTTGGTCATTCGTGACACGTTACACGAGGATATGCATTAGAACTGACGGTGGAGGAGGATATTCCACTCAGATAGTTCACTGGTTTCATGATTATTGGTTTAACCGTTTAGAGTTTATAATCAGATTTGATCATCACTTTCAAGACAGTTTGACAAGTGAGGTTGCGTGGAATATGATATTTTTGTTTTTGGTTCAGATAGCCACTTTAACGACGGCAGTAGCTTCCTTTTTCACGAAGAGAAATTAATAACTCTTGCTCCACCAATCTTGTGTTTATTAACTACGCTGCTTATGACAAGCGTATCAACACTTTTTAACCACAAATCAGAGAACGAAGTCAATTATGGGTTAGGATACTGGCTAACATATCCTTCACTAGCACTGTTTATAATTAACATGGCAGTAGTCGACAATTACAAGAGGCAAGAAATTAGCAGAGGAAAATCCGTACCAACAAAAGCCATTCACATGCACCCTCCCTAATGATTAGTTCATGGCTTGTTTAAGAAATAACTTTTTAGGCTTGACACCAATATTTTAGTCAAAACTAGCCGACGTTAGGGGTTAGTGCAAAATGTTTGACAATCGGAAAATTGAGCAAATAACCAAGGAAAAAGAACGTTGGGAAAAGACAACGCTGCCAAACTGGATAAAGCAATGTCCAGAATGCAAAAGCGAATTCCGAAATCACTCCGGCATTCAGATAAAACGCCTCTACACGCCAGAAGACGTAAAAGAAATGGATTACATGCGTGACCTTGGCTTTCCAGGCGAATACCCCTTCACTAGAGGTTTACACGCGACAATGTATCGTGGGCGTTTATGGACTATGCGCATGTTCGCCGGCTACGGCACTGCAGAAGACACAAACAAACGCTTTAAATACTTACTAAGCGAGGGCGAGACTGGTTTAAGCACTGCTTTTGACTATCCCACAATTATGGGTTATGATTCTGACCATCCCATGGCGAAAGGGGAAGTTGGCGTTTGCGGCGTTGCAATAGCATCGCTTAGAGATATGGAGGTTCTCTTGGACGGCATACCATTAGACAAGGTAACAACATCCATGACTATAAATGGACCAGCGTCTGTTTTGCTTGCCATGTACGTTGCAGTTGGCGACAAACAAGGAGTCCCAAGAGAAAAGCTTGGCGGAACAACGCAAAACGACAATTTGAAAGAGTTCTTCGCCCAGAAACTGTGCATTTTCCCACCGGAACCTTCACTCAAACTTTCAACTGATGTAATAGAGTTTTGTGCGAGAAACTTGCCTAAATGGAACCCTATAAGCATAAGCGGCTATCACATTCGCGAGGCAGGAGCCACAGCACTGCAAGAATTAGCTTTCACGCTATATGATGGAATAGCCTACGTGGAATCCACGTTAGAAAGAGGCTTGAAAGTTGACGATTTTGCTCCGCGATTGTCATTCTTCTTTGCTTCGCATAACGACTTCTTTGAGGAAATAGCCAAGTTCAGAGCAGCACGCCGACTTTGGGCAAAAATAATGAAGGAAAGATTCAAAGCAAAGAACCCAAGGTCTATGTGGATGCGAATGCATGTCCAAACCTCAGGCTGTACACTCACGGCACAACAACCACTAAACAACATAATCCGAGTAACAATCCAATCCCTAGCCGCAGTTTTAGGCGGCACCCAATCACTCCACACCAACAGTTTCGACGAAGCATTATGCTTACCGTCGGAAGAAGCCGTACGCGTAGCCCTCAGAACACAACAAATAATCGCCCACGAAAGCGGCGTAGCAAACACAGTCGACGCCATCGGCGGATCTTACTACGTAGAAGCCCTAACAAACGAAATGGAAGAAAAAGCCACAAAATACATCGAAAAAATCGACAACATGGGAGGCGTATACGCCGCAATCGAAAAAGGATTCTTCCAAAAAGAAATCGCCGACAGCGCCTTCAAATACCAACAAGAAATCGACACTCACAAAAGAAAAATCGTAGGCGTAAACGACTACAAAATCGCAAACGAATGCATAACCATTCCACTACTACGCGTTGACCCAAAAGTAGAAGAAGACCAAATCAAAAGACTACAAAAAACCCGCAAAGAACGCGACAACAGAAAAGTAAAACAAATTCTCGACAAGCTACACGACGACGCCGAAAAAAACCAAAACCTAATGCCCACAATAATAGACGCCGTAAAAGCCTACGCCACACTCGGCGAAATCTGCGACGTACTACGAGGCGTATACGGCGAATACAAAGAATTAATAATCATATAAACAAGAGGAATGTGCATGAATCAAGAACGAAAAATTCGAGTTCTAATTGCAAAACCCGGACTTGACAGCCACGACAGAGGAGCAAAAATCGTCGCCCGCGCCTTAAGAGACGCCGGCATGGAAGTCATATACACGGGACTACGACAAACACCAGAACAAATCGTCGAAACCGCACTCCAAGAAGACGTCGACGTAATCGGCTTAAGCATACTCTCCGGAGCACACACAACGTTGTTCCCACGAATCATGGAACTCATCAAAGAAAAAGGACTCGACGACATCTTGGTCTTCGCTGGCGGAATCATACCCGAAGAAGATGTCCCTGAAATGAAGAAACTAGGCATAAGAGAAATTTTTGGACCCGGCACACCAACCGAAACCCTAGTGAAGTATGTAAAGGAAAACATACAGAAAAAAATCTAACAAAAAAGCTGATACATTTGA
>JAWBOF010000143.1:0-3471 GCA_038826685.1 Bathyarchaeia archaeon | reverse complement strand
CAACTGTCGGAACCACTCATCTTGTGACGATAATGAACGAATTCGACCTTCTGCCAGTAAAAAACTTCAAGTTCGGCAGCCACCCCGACGGACCGAATCTTGGCAAAGAAGTGTACAGAAAAAAATTCCACAAGGGCTACGACGGATGCTGGTTGGGGTGCGCCTTGGCATGTGCCCATGGAGTTAAGGATTTTGAACTAAAAACGGGTCCGTACAAGGGTCAAAGAGTATTTGTTAATGGTCCAGAGTACGAAACCATCGCTGGGGTGGGAAGTAATTGTGGCATTTTTGACGCTGACTGTGTTATTGAAATGAACTATTACTGCGACATTTACGGCTTGGACACGATCTCGGTTGGCACCGCCATCGCCTTTGCCATGGAATGCTACGAAATGGGCTTGATAAACAAAAAGATAACAGGCGGGTTGGATTTAAGATTCGGCAACAAAGAAGCCGCGCTTGAGTTGATTCACCAGATGGCGAGAGGAGAAGGCTTCGGCGTCACAGTAGGTCAAGGCATAAGACGAATGAAAAAGATTTTTGCAGAAAAATTCGGCGCAGACCGAAAAATCATGCAGGATATCGGAATGGAAGCCAAGGGACTGGAGTTTTCTGAGTACGTAACTAAGGAATCGCTAGCACAACAAGGTGGCTACGGACTAGCGTTGAAAGGCCCTCAGCACGACGAAGCATGGCTGATATTCCTCGACATGGTACACAATTTGATGCCCACCTTCGAACAAAAAGCCGAAAACCTTCACTGGTTCCCCATGTTCCGCACATGGTTTGGGCTCAACGGTTTGTGTAAACTTCCATGGAACGACGTTGTTCCTCCAGAAAACAAAAACACGAAAGAACCAGCCAAAGTAATCTCACACGTTGAAAACTATGCTAAATACTTTTACGCCGTCACGGGCAAGAAGGTTACGGTGGACGACATAATCCTCATGAGCGAAAGAGTCTACAACTTTCAACGCATCTTCAATCTACGCATGGGCTTCGGCACCCGCGAACACGATGCAATACCATACCGTGCAGTTGGTCCTGTAACGAAAGAAGAGTACGAGTCCCGCGCAGAACGCTACGACAGACAACTCAAAGAGAAATTCGGATACGACCCGAAAGGCAAAACAACCGAGGAAAAACTGGCAGTTCTGCGGAAACATCGTGAAGCAGAATACGAAAGATTGAAGGATGCCGTTTACAAAAGACGCGGGTGGACCACAAACGGAGTTCCGACATTGCAAAAAGTGAAAGAACTCGGCATAGACTTTCCCGACATAGTGGAGCTTCTGCAAAAGCATGGATAACAGAGCAGAAGAAACGGCTTTTCAAGCTAACCCGGCGCTTCTGGCACCGGTTATTGCGAGTTTATTCGTGGGAGCCCTTTGTGCTTTTTTGTTTTTGATTTCGGATACAAGTCTGCCTAGTGTTACTTTGTTTCCGGAGATGGGGTTTGGACCGCTGGTGAACGCTACGGTTTTTGTGATTGCCGCGGCGGTCGGTGCGTCTGTGATTTATCTGTTGATGAAGCATAAGGTTCGGGTGTTGGTTCGTTTCTTGATCACTTTTGCTATGACCGTGGTTACGTTTTTTCTTTCAGAGCTGTATTGCTGGATGTTGTTCTCGCTCTTGAATGTGGGCAACGTGGATTTGCTGGCGATCGTGAACGCTGCCTTGATCACCGTGGTTGTGGACATTGAACTTTTTGTGCTCGAAAACCGTGGCTATGAGATAATTATCCTAATGTTAGGCGGAGCTCTTGGGGCTTTTCTGGGCGCGTCCATCCCTACCTTCAGCGCTGTGTTAATTCTTTTATTTTTTGCATTGTATGATGTTGTGGCTGTTTTCCGTGGTCCCGTGGGCAAGATTGCCTTGGAAGGGTTAGAGCAATTGCGTGGGTTGAGTTTTTCTTTTAGGGACATTCAAATGGGCTTGGGCGACCTAACGTTTTATTCCATGCTAATCAGCCACGCAATCGTTTTCTTCGGACCGTTGGCGGCAGTCAGCGGCGCCGTTGGGGTTTTGGCGGGTTCGCTTTTGTCGTTTAAAATGCTGGAAAAGAAGGGCATGTTTCCCGGATTGCCGTTTTCTATTATTCTGGGTTTGGCTGGCGTTTTCACAGCGTCGCTGTTATGATTCGAAAATTTTTCCAAACAACTTTTATTCTTAAAATGCCAACTAAACAACAACTCCAGAGCAGAAGTGAAAAACCAATGAAAATCTTCATTTCCGCCGACATGGAAGGCGTTGCAGGAATCACGAGCCCCGAACACACAATGCGGGAAGGCAGAGAACACGAAAGAGCAAGAAGATTGTTGACTGGCGAAGTAAATGCGGCTATCGAAGGCATACTAAAAGCATGCAAACCCAAAACCATACTTGTAAACGATTCTCACGGAACAATGCGAAACATAATCCCAGAAGAATTACACGAGTCTGCCGAACTCCTCACTGGGACGCCGAAACCGTTGGAAATGATGCAGGGCATCGATAAATCCTACGACGCTGCCTTTTTCATAGGCTACCACGCCATGCGAGGAGCATATCCCAGCGTTTTGGAGCATACTTTCAGTGGCAAAGTTGTCTTCGACGTCTTCTTGAACGGAAAACGAGTAGGCGAAACCGCACTGAACGCCGCGATGGCGGGAGTCTTCGGCGTACCCGTTGCATTGGTAACCGGCGACCGTGCAGTCACAGAAGAAGCGAAAATGTTCTTAGGAAACGTTGAAACCGTAACCGTGAAAGAGGCTGTTGGGCGTTACGCAGCGAAATGTCTTTCTCCAGCAAAGGCGCAAGCATTGATAAAAGACGCGGCGTACAAGGCAGTTAAGAACATCAGCAAGTTTAAGCCTTTCCAAGTCAAGTCACCCATAAAACTGGACGTGGTTTTCTTTCACACCGGCATGGCGGAGCTAGCTGAATTCGTTCCTGGCTCAAGAAGAACAGACGGCAGAACAGTTTCGTTTACTTCAAAAGATTTTCTTGAGGTACACAAAGCATTTGTTGCGATGGTTCTATTAGCAGGCACGGTTATCTAGTTACGTCTGGTGTATTCTTCAATAATTTTTCTCTTAATCTCCGAAGAACTGTTTAGTTCATCTTCTCCAAATTTGCCTATTCTGACGATTTTTATTGGAAGGTTTTTTTCAGCTATTGCCTTCTCAACTGCTCTCGCCATGCTTTCTTGGTCGTGGCCCATGGCTATTATGTCGGGTTTAATCTTACTAACCACTTTCTCGATGCTAAAGTCCTCAAAACCCAAGATTGCCTCGTCGACTACCTTGAGCGACTCCACGAGCGCCCGACGTTGATTTTCGGGCATTATTGGTTTTTCGCCCTTTCTCTTCGCGACGGTGCTGTCTCGGGCAACAATGACTATGAGTTCAGCATTTTTTCCACCCGCTCTTTTTGCTTCTTCTAAAAACTTCACGTGCCCAAGGTGTAACAGATCGAACACGCCGCTGGCGA
>JAWBOF010000142.1:2342-3515 GCA_038826685.1 Bathyarchaeia archaeon | reverse complement strand
TGGAGTGAATCCTCAAAACCCATCAGAAGGACTCGATGCGCTCGAATATCAAGCAAGCCGATGGGGACAGAAACCCCAAATGAAAAGGGAAAACGCGGAAAAACTCGGCGAAAAAGCTCGAGAAAACGATGTTTGGCTTGGTGTGCATGGTTCATACTTTATAAATTTAATCGGCACCGAGACCGTCGCCGAAGCAAGTAAACGAAGGCTTTTGGCATGCGCCACCGCGGCTCAATGGATGAAAGCGCATTGTATAGTTTTTCATCCTGGATTCTATATGAATCGGTCGCCGCGTGAGGCTTTGGATGGTTTAATCAAAGTTATGAATCAAGTTGTTGAAATTATGCGAAGTCGAGGCATAAAAGCCAAGCTTGCGCCAGAAACTACGGGGCGACTTGCACAATTGGGTAGTCTCGATGAGGTGCTGACGATTTGTGAGAGGGTTGAACAAACCGAACCCGTCGTAGACTGGGCACACATTCATGCAAGAACGCACGGCGGTCTTAAGACGAGTAGCGATTTTGCAAAGATAATTGACAAGATAGAAACACGATTAGGTACTGTTGCAGCGAAAAATCTGCACTGCCACTTCACACGTATGGAATTTTCGGAAAGGGGTGAAATTCGCCATCACGTTTTGGATGAAACCGTTTATGGTCCAGAATTTCGTGACTTTGCCCGTGTGATCGTGGAATTTGGTTTGACGCCCGTTATAATATGCGAAAGCCCGTTGCTCGATGTTGACGCTAAGAAAATGCAAAGCATTCTATACAGGGAGATGGAAAAGGGAAAAAGGTAATTTAGCAACAAGTTTCCACATTATCTTCGCAGTTTGTGAGGATCTAAAAATGGCGAGGCTCAAGGGGTTCGAAAAACTTACTTCAGTCGACGAAGCGCTTCGAATCTACTTTGAAACTGTTAAACTCAAACGTCTCGGCGCTGTTATGGTTCCGTTACATGAAGCGCTCAATAGGGTAGTGGCCCGAGACATCATCGCTGAAAAGGATTTGCCTTCGTTTAACCGTTCAGCCGTAGACGGGTATGCTGTAAAAGCCGTGGACACTGTGAATGCGACGCAATTCAACCCAAAGACACTTCAAATAACAAGCGAGGAAACAATCCATAGTGGCGAAGCCAAAACAGTGTGGACGGGGAAACCGCTTCCAAACGGCG
>JAWBOF010000142.1:0-2332 GCA_038826685.1 Bathyarchaeia archaeon | reverse complement strand
TGGAACACGTTAAACGCTTAGATCATAAAATAGAAGTTGAAACGCAAGTTACGCCTGGAGAAAACGTTTCAAAGAGAGGCGAGGTCGTTCAAAAGGGTCAAGTTGCCGTCAAAGCTGGAACTCGTTTAAAGCCTCAACATTTGGGGTTACTTGCAGCGTTAGAGTATGCTTCAATTAGCGTTGTTGAGAAACCAAGAATTGCCATACTAGCAACAGGAAACGAACTCGTGGAACTCGGCAAAAAGCCAAAGACAAGTCAAATCATCGACTCTAATCGCCTCGTGTTATCCAGCATGTGCCATGAACTCGGCGCGGAAACCGTGAACCTTGGCATTTCAAAAGATGACGAAAACGAAATTGGCTCTAAGATTAGAGAAGGTTTAGAAAAAGCGCACATGGTTCTCACAACTGGTGGCACAAGCACTGGCGAATCAGATTTGGTTCCTTTAGTCATCAACAAACTTGGCAAACCCGGCATCATCGTTCATGGGATTGCAATGCGTCCAGGTATGCCGACTGCGCTTGCTTTGGTTAACGCCAAGCCGGTCGTTGTTTTGTCAGGAAATCCTGTGGCGGCAATGATAGGTTTCGAGGTTTTTGTTCGCCCAGTGGTTTTGTCGATGTTGGGGGTTAAAAATGAACAGAGGCATGTGGTGAAAGCAAAGCTTATCAGACGCGTCGCGGGCGCGTTGGGACGTAGAGTCTTTTTGCGGGTTTTTGTTTCTTTTAAGGATGGGGAGTTTTTTGCTGAGCCTATCCGTGTGACGGGGTCGGGCATGCTTTCTACCATGACAAGAGCGAACGGATACGTGGTGATTCCTGAAAACCGTGAAGGATTGGAAGAAGGTGAAATGGTTCTCGTACATCTTTTTGACAGCGTAAAAGTGGAGGAGTAAAGTTTTGTTTAGAAAATTGCTGACTCTTAAAGAGGCGCAAACAGTTCTTTATCAAAATTTTTCGCCAAAATCAGTAGGCATTGAACGCGTGCTGCTTTTGAACGCGTATGGGCGAATTTGTGCTGAGGATGTTAAGGCATCTGTGGATGTTCCGCCTTTTCACCGGTCCACTGTTGACGGTTATGTAGTGAGAGCAGAAGACACGTTCGGCGCCGAGGAAGACAAGCCTATCACGCTCAAAGTCATTGGAAAAGCGCAAGTTGGACAGTTAACCGCTATAAAGATTGCCCCAAACACCACAGTAGAAATTGCAACTGGAGCACCACTTCCAAAAGGCGGCGACGCAGTGGTAATGTTTGAAAACACCATACGAAAAAACAGCACGCTGAAGGTATACCGCGCGGTTGCAAAAGGCGAGAACGTGATGAAAGCGGGCTCGGACATACGGCACGGTGATGTTCTGCTCAAAAAGAATCAAACTATTACTCCTCCTTTAATAGGTGCCTTGGCAGCAACTGGCGCAACGGAGATCACAGTGTTTAAGCGTCCAAAAGTAGCGGTAATCTCTACAGGCGGCGAGGTTCAAGAACCAGGAAAACCCTTACCGCCTGGAAGGATTTATGACATCAATGCTTACACCTTAACCGCTGCAGTTTCCGAGTGCGGCTGCGAGCCAGTTTATTTTGGCATTGTTCCAGACGATTTCGAGGATTTGAAGAAAACTTTGCGTAAGGCTTTAGCCAGTGCCGATGTAGTTGTAACTTCAGGCGGAGTCTCAGTTGGTCCAAAAGACCTAATGCCCAAAGTTTTGAACGGTTTAGGCAAGCCAGGAGTAATTATCTGCGGCATAGCCGTCAAACCGGGAAAACCCACCACAATAGCGGTTGTTGAGGGAAAACCAGTGTTCGCCTTGCCAGGGCATCCCACCTCTGCGCTTTTAATTTTCCATATTTTAGCAAAGCCTGTGCTTTTTGCGATGGCGGGATGGATAAAGGAGCCAGAGCATATGAGGGTCGAAGCGGTTGCTGGTGAAAGGATTTTTTCTGCAAGAGGAAGGAGAACCTTCGTTACAGTTAATCTGGTACAAGACAAATCAGGCGAGACGCGAGCTTTTCCCGTGGCTACTGGGCAGTCTGGAGCGATTACAACGTTGGCGAAAGCAGAGGGATTTATCGAAATTGATGAACAAACCCAATTCGTCGATGAAGGAGAAAAAGTAACTGTGCATTTATTTTAGCTGATCTTTTTTTGCCGCAATGTAAATCGTGGATAGCCATGTCATAATGAGGTAACCAACAAAGGCCAAATTGAGCAACAAGACATCCGTGCTTCCAGCGAAACCATACTTTGTTATTGACGCATAAAGCGTGGTTATGCCAAACGTGTTACCTATGAAAAATAAAACAGCCACGAGCCACAACGACCATTTTTCCATC
>JAWBOF010000141.1:0-3524 GCA_038826685.1 Bathyarchaeia archaeon | reverse complement strand
TCTCGCCGCCTGCCACAACCGCCGCGGGTTTCAACACCGGATTACCCGCCGCGAGTATTTCTCGGGTTATGGAAGCAAAAATCGTGCCGGCTTCTCTCGCTTCTCCTTCTAAAACTGACGTCAGCAAAATTGCGTTTAATCCTGCAGACTTTAATGTTTCGTACGCTGCTGTAGTTGCGGTGCTGCAATTTCCAACGACAACATTGAAAACCTTCTTGAACGCCTTGTCGTCCTGTTTAGGAGTTTCAGGTATTGCTCCTTTTTCGCCTTCCATCAAAACCTTCTTCACAGACGCCGGAATCTTCTCCCACAATCGGTATTTCTTCAAAACATAAACCGCGTCTTTGAACGTTGTCGAATCAGGCACGGTTGGACCGGAGGCAATAAAATCCAATGGATCACCCAGCACATCCGACAACACAAGATTAAGAATAGTAGCAGGGTAGGCTCTTTTCGCTAACCACCCACCCTTAAAATCAGAAATATGCTTCCTCACAGTGTTTATCTCGTTTATCGTCGCGCCACTTTTCAGCAAAGCATCGGTGACTCGGCGTTTGTCAGATATGGCAATGTCTCCCCGAGGTAGCGGCATAAGACTCGAGCCACCTCCTGAAATCAAGCATATAACCAAATCATCTTTTTCGGCTTTTTCTGCAATCTCAATCATCAGTCGCGCCCCTTTCACGCCTGACTCATCAGGAATTGGGTGGCTGGCGGTGTGGAGTTTTATGATTCTTGTTTTATTATTGGAACCTTGCGGAACGTTAACGAGACCGTCTGTGATTCGTGTGCCTAAGATTCTTTCCAGTGCTTCCGCCATGGTGCCGCTTGCTTTGCCGCCGCCTACAACGTAAATGTGTTTAATTTTCCTTAAGTCGAAAGAATGCCCGTTTATCTTTAAAATGCTATTTCTGAGCGAGAGTCTGGATTCTATTATCTTTCTCGGGTCAACCATGTTTATCGCGTTTTCTAGGCTATTTAACGCCAAGGCGCGGGCTTTTTGGTTCAGCGGCGTTTGACCGTTGTCGACGAGTTCTTGTTTGTTCTTTATGCGGATCATCTTTACTTTCACGTTACATGTGGTTAAAGTCCTGCGTAAACGTAATAAGCAGACGGTATGCTAATAAAGGATTCCACCAGAATCTGACAAGGTGATTAAACCGTGCCAAAACCGAAAGTTTACCTTACACGCAAGATTCCAGACCGAGGCTTAAACAAGATTAAACAGTATTTTGACGCGGAAGTTTGGCCCGAATACGCACCGCCACCGAAGAAAGTCATTATCGAGAAAGTAAAAGACGCAGACGCGTTAGTTTCGCTTCTATCAGACAAAATCGACTCTGAAGTTTTTGACGCAGGCCCAAAATTAAAGATTATTTCACAGATAGCCGTAGGCTTCGACAACATCGACATCAAAGAAGCCACCAAACGAGGCATTTACGTGACAAACACGCCCGAAGTTTTAACCGACACGACCGCGGATTTTGCTTGGGCACTTCTCATGGCGGTCGCAAGACGAGTAGTCGAAGCCGACAAGTACGTGCGAACAGGCAAATGGAAAGTCGCATGGCACCCAGAAATGTTACAAGGCAGAGACGTATGGGGCGCAACAATCGGCGTCGTCGGCGCTGGAAGGATCGGATACGCCGTCGCCAAACGGGCTACTGGTTTCAGCATGAAGATTCTCTACTACGATGTCATTCCAAGGCCCGAAATCGAACGCGACTTTGGCGCAAAGAAGGTGGATTTGGACACGCTTCTCCGAGAGTCGGACTTTGTTTGCTTGCACGTGCCTTTGATGAAGGAAACTTTTCATTTGATTAATGAAGAAAAACTTAGGTTGATGAAGAAGACAGCGTATTTAATCAACAACGCACGCGGACCCGTAGTAGACGAGAAAGCACTGTACAAAGCATTAAAAGAAGGCTGGATCGCAGGCGCAGGCTTGGACGTGTTTGAGCAGGAGCCAACGCCTACGGATAACCCGCTGCTTAAACTGGACAACATCGTAGTCGCACCACACATTTCAAGCGCCAGTTACGAAACACGGTCACAAATGGCAGAAATGGTCGCAGACAACCTCATAGCCTTTTTCCAGAAAAAGAAACCGCCCAATCTAGTCAACCCAGACGTTATGAAAGTAAAACCCCTTTAAGAATTACTTATTTTTATCTGGCCACGATACATTTTTAGCCTAGCGGAGCATTTCTGGGACAAGGCTGGTTCGATGATGTTAAAAACTCTAAAATTGTTCGGCGTTATTTCTAGGGCCGAGTTCCTTTTGCCTAATACAACCTCGCTTGTCTTGGGGCTTGCTTGGGGTGCCAGTCCGCCTTTGGATTTGGGCGAATCTGCGCTTTTGATTGTTTTGGCTTTCGCCGTGATTAATCTTAGTTCAGCCATCGGCGCGCAAGTGAACACGCTTTCTGATTATGAACTTGATTCTCAAGACAACCGCAAAAGATACCTCGTCGAAGCAATAGATGGTTTTGGACAAAAACGGTTAAAGTGGATAATTGTGGTCGAGTTTTTGTTTGCCTTCGGGGTGGTCAGTTTATTGTGGCTGTTGACGGGAAAAGCCGCTTTGCTCGTTATGTGGTTATTTGGGATTTTGTTAGGTTGCGCCTATTCTGCTTCTCCTTTAAGGTTCAAGTCCAAGTCTTGGCTGGCGTTAGGTGTACTGGTTCTCGTGCTTTGCGTTTTGCCCGTGTTTTTCATGTATCATCTTTTTGCGGTTGGATTAGAGCCTGTCTTTCTGGTTGCTCTTGCGGGAATGGCGTTGACGGTGTACGGTTTAATTGTGCCCACTGAAATTCGAGATTATTTTGGAGACAAAGCGATGAACGTTGTAACCATGGCAGTGCGCTTGGGTCTCGAGAAGGTCTCCTTATTTGGCATAACACTTCTCAGCGTAGGTAGCGTGCTTTTCGGGCTGGCGTTCTTTTTAAAGGCAACTTTTGAACTTCAACCAATACTGAACAGCATTTTGCTCATCTTACCCGTAGTAGTCATTTTTGTCCTAAAGAAATATGCAACGCTCTACTATCTTTCAAAGAAATACGCGTCAGCCGAAAACCCGAATCTCACGGAAAAAGACATCGTAGCATTAGCAGCCCATAACCCACAATGGATCATGCTGGTCACACAGACTTACAGCATGCTATCAATTATACTTCTTATCAGCAATTTTTTACTTTAATCCAGCCAAGTACGCGCCCAATTAACGGGTAATCGTTAAATACTTCCATTGCCTCACTCTACTTTCCATTTCAAGTTTAGGTGATGTTAGTTGGTTCTCTCTTTCGCGAAAAGAATGGAAAACCTCGGCACCGAAACCGCGTTTGAAGTTCTCGCAAAGGCAAAAGCCCTCGAAAAACAAGGCAAGCACATAATTCACGTGGAAATCGGCGAACCCGACTTTGACACGCCGCGAAACATTAAGGACGCCGCCGTAAAAGCGATGAACGCGGGCTACACGCATTATACTCCAGCCGCGGGTATCCCTGAATTCCGCGAGGCTATTG
>JAWBOF010000140.1:0-3601 GCA_038826685.1 Bathyarchaeia archaeon | reverse complement strand
GACGGTAGACATGCTGGAAGTGAAAAGAAAAGAAACAGCCAGACAAAAGAAAGTGGCTTGGGGAATCACCGGCGCCGGAGACCGGCTCGCCGAAACATTAGACATTATGAAACAAATCAAGAAAGAATACCAAGGCAAGGTGGAAATTTACGTTTACCTTAGCAAAGCCGCGGAACAGGTGCTAAAATATTACAGGCTTTATGACGATTTGCGGGCGAATTTTGACAGGTTTTGGGTAGAGATCAACGCCAACTCACCATTTCTTGCAGGCTTACTGCAGACGGGAAAATTTGAATTCTTACTAATCGCCCCTGCCACGTCGAATACGGTTGCAAAAATAGCCGTTGGAATCTCAGACACGATGCTCTCGAACGCAGCGATTATGGCGTTAAAAGCCTTTGTCCCAGTCTATCTAATGCCCACCGACTACAAGGAAGGCCTAACCACAACAAAACTCCCAGACAAGAAAGGTTTGAAATTAAGAATACGAAAAGAAGACGCTGAAAATGCCAGAAAACTCGCATCCATGAAAGACGTGTTCATACTCGAAAAGCCTGAAGACATAGTCCAAGTGTTCAGGATGCGCTTCAAGTGGGAAGCCAAAGTCAATCCTTAACTGAAAATTTTTCATCAATATCTAACGAGATAATGCAAGCGTTCTTTTATCAAATTCAACGCGATGTCTTCGAAAGTTAGGGGATTCTACTTTTGTACTGTTCCGATTAAAACGTAAGTATTATAT
The DNA here is from genome assembly GCA_038826685.1 of Bathyarchaeia archaeon. Lineage (GTDB taxonomy): Archaea > Thermoproteota > Bathyarchaeia > Bathyarchaeales > SOJC01 > JABFQO01. The sequence goes on along the minus strand of JAWBOF010000140.1, from coordinate 2,859 downwards.
TCTCTCAAGTTAAAAATAACTGATTACCGCTAACCTATTTGACTAGATAATGTTTAAGGGAGGTCCAGAAGTGAGCACCCATGCAGAAGACTTGAAACTTCGATTAATGACGATAGAACTATTGCGCACTGCAAAGAAGCAGTACACTTACCGAAAACTATCCGAGAAAACAGGACTTCCCGTCACGGTGTTAAGCCGTTATGCAAAAGGCCACGTTTTACCTAACGCTGCCCGTGCCCGCCAACTTTGGCGCACTCTCACGAAAATGGTTGGGTTGGAAGTGGAGCTTCATCGGCGCATAGTGTTCAACAGTGATGGATATTTTGACAACACAAAAATCATCGGCGATTATAACATTCTTCGTCAAGCAGCCCATCATGCCCTCGCGAGTTTTGCTGGTAAGCGTGTGACCAAGGTTTTGACAGCGGCGGTGGACGGGATTCCGCTTGCGACTATGATTGCGAGTAACATGGGCATAAACCTCGTCATAGCCAAATGGGGCAAAGAAGTTGGTGTTCCCTCGTTTCTCGAAGAAACTTATGTGCTAAGCGGCTCGGGGGTGACGATGACGTTTTACGTTCCTAAAGATGCTATTCGAAAACGCGACAGCGTGCTCATAGTGGACGACATGATAAAAACGGGCGAAACCCAAGCGGCGCTGGTTAACCTCGTTCGGAAGGCGAAAGCTGAAGTTTCTGGCATTTTTTCTCTTATCGCCGTGGGCGACGATTGGCAAAGGCATCTGAACCTGCCGAAGGATTGCCCAGTTGAGATTGTGGCACGCGTTAAACTTCCCCCGATAACAAAATAACTATTGCCGCATCTTTTTTCTTCGTTCGTCCTTACCCAATCTCAGTAACGCGGTTTCAAAGTTTACGAAAGTGTAGCCGATGATTCTGTTTTTGGTCCAAAAAACTTTCAATTCATCCAAAGCGCTTTGGGGGTGAACAGATTTTATTATTCCCAAATTTTTTGCGGCTGAAATCACGAGTGGTGTGGGTTTAGGGTCTGCTTTTTGCCAAATTCCCCTAAGGTCGCGGAGGAATATACTTATGGTGATGTCGCCTATGCCTTTGCCTAGTTGTTTTAGGCGGTTTTCTAAATCTGTCGAGTTTGATGCTTGTTGGTGAAGAAGGTTAAGACTTCCGCAATACTGCTTCTGAAGGTTGCCCGTAACCAGCAAGAGTTTGTCGGCGGTTTTGAAATCGTACCGCGTGTAACTTCCCTCGTCCAATATTTGCACCAACCCGTTCCATCCAGTGTTTAAAATTTTCTCGGGCGTTAGTACGTTGTGTTTTTTGAAGCTGTTGTAAGTTTTTATCACTGAAGGCTCGGTGATCGGCGCGCCGAACAAGAGCGCCGCCAAGAACCATTTAAAAATCTCTTCATCCGAAACGGTTTCTAGTTTGATGCCCAGAATTTCAGAATATTTCTGGCCGTGTTTTTCCAGCAGTGTTTTTAAGGCTTCACGTTCCATAAGGTTTCACGTGTAATTAATGTGTAAACCTGTTATAAGAAATTTGAAGGCGATGTTATGAGGACGATTGAATGGAAAAACGGCGTCGTCGTCACGATCGATCAGACTAAACTACCGAGCACAGTTGAGTTTTTCGAAGTAAGAACGTGCGTTCAGATGGCTGAGGCTATTAAGACTATGAAAATCCGTGGCGCTCCCTTGTTGGGTGTGGCGGCGGCTTACGGATTGGCTTTAACCGCTTACAACAGTAAGGCAAGCGCGAAAGAAGGGTTGCTTGCAGAATTGGATGCCTCAGCAGAACTTTTGAGAAAAACACGCCCGACTGCCGTGAACCTTTTTTGGGGGATTGAACGAATTCTTAGAAAAGCAAGCGAATTTTCGGGCAACGTGTCTGGCATAAAGGATTTGGTTATTCAAGAAGCGCAACTGATGGCAGATGAGGACGTGAAAACCAACCGGGCGATAGGCGAAAATGGAGCGCGACTAATAAAAGACGGCGACGTGATTCTTACTCACTGCAACGCTGGTAGTTTGGCAACCGTTGACTATGGTACTGCGTTGGCAGTTATTCGGGTGGCTAAAGAGCAAGGCAAGCGTGTTAAAGTGTTTGCCACGGAAACTCGACCGAAACTGCAAGGCGCCAGACTTACAGCGTTCGAACTGAAACGAGACAACATACCCGTCACGTTGATTACGGATTGTATGGTCGGGTACGTCATGTACAAGGGCTTGGTGAACAAAGTTATCGTCGGCGCAGACCGCATAGCCAAAGATGCAGTTTTCAACAAAATTGGCACTTACACAGTCGCTGTGTTGGCTTATGAACATAAGATTCCCTTCTACGTTGCCGCACCAAAATCTACTTTTGACTTGGTACACTATGCGGACGGCGTTACGATTGAGGAAAGAAACCCTGAAGAAGTTACTTTTTGTGGGGGCCAAAAAATCGCGCCTGAAGGAGTAGACGTGTTAAACCCCGCCTTCGACGTCACGCCGCTCAAATATGTTACCGCCATAATCTGCGAAGACAAAGTGCTTTCGCCCGCCGAGTTCAAGAAGTTGCACATTAATTCTGCCATAAACTCTTAAACACAAAACCATAATACCTATCAAACAAGCTGAATCACCATGACTCTCGAACGGACAGAAAAAAAACCTAAACTTCCAGAAAGCAACGAGCAAAAGAAAATTGAGGCGGTGTTGTCGAAAAACGAGGTAACCGTTTCTGCCTTAAACGATGCAGATGCGCTTAGTTCTCGCGGTTACGGTGTCGTGGAAAACGGAAAACTAAAACTTGCCTTCTTCGAGGCACTTTTCCTCCTTGAAAAAAAACTGATTGACATCAAACAGAAAAAACCCAAAAAAACGCTCAGTTTTCACGA
>JAWBOF010000139.1:0-3610 GCA_038826685.1 Bathyarchaeia archaeon | reverse complement strand
GCTCAAGTAAACCGCATAGTTCAAAGAGCTTACAGGAGTCCTAACTACGCGGAAAGTGGCGAATCCTTCGTCGGTGTACACGTTGATGTTGACTGTTTTGTTGAGGTAGGTTGTCCAATTCCATGAACATCCAAACATCGTCGTCTCGCCTATTCCGATGCGGTACGGACCAGAAGGCGGCTGGGTTATAAGGTTCTGGGTTGTTTCTGTGCCGTTCTCAAAAGTTACCGTGATTTTCGTAATGTTTGCTGTTTTTATCGAGTAAGGAGAGTTTTTGACAGTGACTAAGAAGAGGTCGGTATCTGCGAAGACTGGTTCTTCAGGTATGCTGAGCATAGCGGCGAGGGGGGTTCTTCTCTGGCCTGATTCCTTTACGCCTTGCAACATGTACACGGTAACTATGACGTTGTTATTCCTAAAGCTTGTCCAGTTCCAATTGCATGTAAATGTAGCCGTCGAATTGCCGAGCACGCCGTTGTTGGAAGAGCTTAATGCAGGTGTGACGTTTACGACTGTTCCGTTCGGCATGCGTACCTCTATTTTTGTAACGTTGAGATACGTGTTTGTTGAAACGTTGTTTTTGACAGTGACATTAAAGTGCGTCGTGTCAGCAGGGTTGAAAGTAATGTCCTGAACAGTAAAGGCAAGTCTTGGCACCACCGTAGCGTTTGTCCCAAAATAACCCTGAAGCGTTCTAACGGTGATGTTATGGCCACCGCCGAGTGTTGCATAAGACGCCCAACTATAATTAAGATTAAACGTTTTAGACTCGCCCGGAGAAAGCGTGAACGGCAAACTCGGCTGGGTATAATTAGTGAGTTCATATTCGTCGATCCATATTTTTGTAACGTTAAGATGAGTCGCTGACAAGTTATCATTTCGAAGTGTTACAGTGAAGTTGTTTACTCCCAAAATGGGGTTAAAATCAACATTCGCCACCAGCAACCTAGTGTACGGCAGGACAACTGCCGAAGTCGAGCCTAATCCATTTTTAACAAACACTGAAACAATTACCGTTCGGTTTACCAAAGAAGACCAAAAAGTTCTCACTGAAAAAGTTTGGCTGTTTCCTCGTGAAATATTCTTTGGAAGCGCGGGTAGCACTTGGGTTGCGTAATGGAGTGAGCCTTCGCCTTTAACTGAATACGCTATGGATTCAATTTCGACAAACTCGTCGGGCGAAAACGAAGGATTAAGCACCGTTACATTAAACACCGTTGCGTTTTGCGGCGGAAAAACAACATCAACTATGGACACGGTGTTTTTCTCTGGAATTTTCTCTTTTAGAGACAAATAGAAACCCATTGTCCAAAGGTACGAAAGAACACCGCCAACTATCGCCGACAACAGAAGCAAAAGAACAAGCGCTATAGTTGAAAGCGCTTTCGCGTTTTTATCAAATCTTCTATACATGGTCTACTCCCTTCGCACGAGATGATTGTGATGTGTTGTATTCAATTTTAACATTTACCTAATAAGCGTTAACCTTTAACCACTCCTCAACCACGGTGACCTTCCGAGAAAAAACCAAAAACAAACCAACAAAACAATACACTTAAATCCAAAAAACCACAACTGCGCATGTATGGCGGGTGAGTGGGTGCCTCCCCACCCGTTCCGCCATGTTTAGAGAAAATATAAACCCCGGGTGTGTGGGAGGTGAAAGGTTTGAATGTTAAAGATTTGGCGTTGGCGACGATCGTTGCGGCACTTTACGCTGTGCTTGTGGTGGCTTTGGCGGGGATTAGTTTTCAGTTGGTGCAAGTGAGAGTGGCGGACGCTTTGATTCCTTTGTCGATTGTTTTGGGTTGGCCGGCAGTGGTGGGAGTGACTGTTGGATGCGTTATTAGTAACGTGGTGACTCCGATGCCCAGTGTGCTTGTAGACATTACTTTTGGCGCGACTGCAAACTTTATCGCAAGTGTGTTGGCTTGGAAAATCGGCAAACTCAAATATAGACGGGTAGAGGATGCGGGCGTGTCTTTCGTTCTCGTTGCCATGCTTGCGAGTTTGTCGCTATTTTCTTGGACAATATTTAACACGGGTTTCTTCGGTGGCCCATGGGCTGCGGGTGGAGGCTTGGAGTTTGTTAACGGCGCTTTGAATAGTGTCTTTTTCGTCTTGTATCTGTTCGTTTTCGTGTGGATGACGGTGCATTTCAGAATAGAGGGCAGAGTAACCGATTTCGTGGGATGTCTAGCAGCGGCGATTACTGTGACTTTTGTCGTAGGCACGTATTTAGCGTGGCTTACTGAGATGGAGCTTTGGGTTTGGTGGCTCGGCATAGGTACGGGCTCGCTGATTTCTATCTGTGGAATTGGCTACTTGCTGCTTCAGGTTCTCAGAAGAATAGAAATCCGTTGAACACAACCTTCATCTGTTAAATCTTTTTCTTTCTTTTCAACACGGCTATCAAAAGCGTTAGCAGCGCAAAAAACGGCAAGAGCAGCACGATGGGAAACTCGGGCACCACAATTATATTCGAGGCTTGAGTCCCGTGCGTATAGCTGAAGTAAATGGCAACGTGCGTAAAGTTGTACACCGCACCGTGCACCTGACTTTGCCAATTCACAAAAACCGTGTAAGGCGACTCGATCAGATCTGTCGGAAAGACCACTCGGCAAATCCCTAGTGTCCCATTCGCACCCGAGACTTGGAAATTTATTTGTTTGGCTGCTTGATTAAAACTGAAACCAGAAATGACAGAATTGCTTACAGTGTAAACCTTGCGCGGTCCAGTTTGAGACCCAACAGTGAATTCTTGAAAAGGTCCGATCAATGGGCGAGCATCAATGTTGCCCGTGGCTATGTTGTACCATTGGTCGCCTATCCCGTTTTTATCAGTGTCCGTGCCCGTATAGTCGCTCCAATAGTTGCCTTCTGACAAATCGCCAGAAGTGTTCCACGAGTTTACAGTGGGGGTTGAGACGAATTTGACTTGTTCGGTGTTGTTGATGAAGTTGTTGTGATGTATCACGTTGCCCGTCGAACTCTGCAGTTGCAAGCCAGCGGTTCGACTGTTCGAAATAGTATTGCCGACGACTGTGTTGCCTCCCTTGTACTTTATAGAAATGGAAGTATTATCGAATGTGAAAGTGTTCGCCACAATCCAAACGGGCTGAGAAGTTGCGACAGTGATTCCGGCTAGAACAGAAGAATAAAACATGTTACTTCTTACTGTGACGTTTGTTGAGTTTATGAGGAAAACGCCTACAGTACTACCGTTCATGGTGCACTTTTCTACCAATCCCGTTTGGCTATCACCTGCTAAAATGGCGGCGCCACCAGTGTCGCCTGAGAAGGTTGACGATTTAACTGTGATGTTAAAGGAATACATGGCACGGATTGAGTAACGGTTTCCAGAAAAGATGTTGTCTGACAAGTACGCGTTTTTGGAATAGTTAAGATGAACTCCGAAAGAATCGTATTCGATGCCCGCGTTTCTTATGGTAAAGTTACGGATGGTCACGTTGTCTGCGTTTACGATGATTATTGGTTTATTGCCATTTCCACCGTCGATTATCGTGTTGCTTTTATCTTGTCCTTGAAGAGTTAACCTGTGCTTGTTGATTACCAAATTGTTTTCTTACTTTGCAGGAGTAAGACCGCT
>JAWBOF010000138.1:0-3635 GCA_038826685.1 Bathyarchaeia archaeon | reverse complement strand
TTCAACGGGTCAGTCAGAAACGAAGAACAAGAACACATGGCAAAACTGTTGAGACAAAAAGCCAAAATTCTCATCGCCTTTGGCTCATGCGCCCAAGAAGGATGCATCCCCGGCTTGGCTAACCTACACAACCGTGAAGAAATCTTCGAAAAAGTCTACCTCAAAAGCCACTGCGTCGAAAACCCCATTGGCACAGTCCCGCAAACAAAATTTGAGACAAAAGAAGGTGTACTTGAACTTCCCGAGTTCTATGATACCGTCAGAACCTTGGACCAAACCGTTGAAGTCGACTACTACATTCCCGGCTGTCCACCTCCAGTAAGCCTGATTACCAACGCCCTCGAAGCCGTAGCAAAAAATCAGCTGCCGCCTAAAGGCACGGTGCTCGCGCCGCTAAAATCAGTATGTGACGAATGCCCCCGAAAAAAGAAAAATAAACAAATCACAAAAATCTACCGAGTATACGAGAAAACGCCAGAACCAGAAAAATGCCTACTTGAACAAGGTATAATCTGCATGGGACCCGCAACCCGTAGCGGCTGCGGCGCACAATGCTTGAACGTCGACATGCCTTGCACTGGATGCGGTGGGCCTTGTCCGAATTCTCCTGAGCAGGGAGCAGCGATGGTGAGTGCTTTGGCGTCGATTTTAGGCTTGGAGGAAGAGAAGGAGAGGTATACTGAGAAGGATATTGAAGAACTGATGCGCCAAGTGAAAGACCCCGTTGGCACGTTTTACATGTATTCTTTACCATCTTCAATTCTTAAAAGGAAGGTGATGAAAAAATGAAACAAATAACCATCGACCCGATAACAAGGCTCGAGGGACATGGAAACATCCAAATATTCCTCAACGACCAAGGTGAAGTCGAAAACGCGTACTTACAAGTGCCCGAGCTTAGGGGCTTTGAAAAATTCTGTATCGGGAGACGCGGCGAAACCCTCCCGCTCTTAACAACACGAATCTGCGGAGTCTGCCCAGTTGCGCATCATTTTGCCGCCACAAAAGCCTTGGACGCGGCGTTTCACGTTGATCCGCCGCCGACAGCGAAAAAACTCAGAGAACTAATGTACTGTGGCTATTATATCTATGACCACATTCTGCACTTCTACTATCTTGGCGGACCAGACTTTGTCGTCGGACCCAAAGCACCTGCAGAAAAACGAAACGTTTTAGGCGTGATTGAAAAGGCAGGCTTAGATGTCGGCAAAGAAGTTATAAAACATAGAGCCTATGGACAAAAAATAACGGCGATATTAGGCGGCAAGGCTACGCACCCCGTTTGCGGTTTACCCGGCGGCATCTCAAAACCCTTGAACGAAGAAGATCGGGCTGAAATTGAGCGGATGGTTGCGTCTTCAGTTGATTTTGCAAAGTTTACGTTGAAACTGTTCCATGACATCATTCTCGGCAACAGTGAGTATGTTGATTTGATTAAGAGCGATGCTTACACGATGAAGACCTATTACATGGGTTTGGTTGATGACAACAACAAGGTCAACTTCTACGACGGCAAAGTAAGAGTCGTCGACCCAGATGGCAATGAGTTCCTGAAATTTAAAACTGAAGACTTCTTTGAACACGTCGCCGAACACGTAGAACCATGGAGTTACGCCAAATTTCCGTTCTTGAAAAAAGTAGGCTGGAAAGGGTTCGTAGACGGCTCAAACAGCGGCATTTATCGCGTAGGGCCTCTTGGGCGATTAAATGCTTCAGACGGAATGGCAACACCTTTGGCCCAAGATGAATACAAACGTATGTACGAAACTTTCGGTGGAAAACCACTACATTCGACCTTAGCCTTCCACTGGGCTAGGCTGATAGAACTACTTTACGCTGCTGAAAGAGCGATGGAACTCGTGAAAGACCCAGAAATAACCGACACAAACGTCCGCAATCAGCCAAGCGAACCAAGCGAAGGCATAGGAATCGTGGAAGCCGCAAGAGGTACGCTGATTCACCACTATGTGCTCGACAAGGACGCGTTGGTCAAGGATGTAAACCTAATCGTGGCAACCACAAACAACTGCCCAGCCATCAACATGTCCATTAGAGACGCGGCAAAAGGCCTGATTCACGGAGACAACGTAGACCCCGGCGTATTGAACATGGTGGAAATGGCATTCCGTGCATACGACCCGTGCTTCGGATGCGCCACACACTACGCGGTGGGACAGGCACCGTTGCGGTTGGAAATTCACAACCATAAAGGTCAATTAATCAAGACGGTGCAACGCTAAACCGCCGTCCACCCTTTTCTCTTTAAACTTTGCAGTACTGTTTTCGGCTACGTCAAAAGTGTCCATATGCAAATGTGTTTCTTCCCACTGCCAGCCAGAATCCTCTTTTTGTGTGCTGCATGTGAACGATCAACGTTCCGTATTCTTCGCTATGGCAGAAATAGATTTCGTTACGTCGATTGTTTATGTGCCACACTATATCCCACGTCCTCGAATACTCTTCTCCATGCCGCAAAAGAACAAGTTCTATCTGATCGTCGCCAACTTTGTAAACTTCAACTTTCCCGAAAATGCTGCGGTTAGGTCCAAGTCTAAACCACCCGTACCCAGTGCATAATAGGGTTTTTTCGCTTGGCCAAATGTTAGTTTCCGTGATTACCATGTGTCCGAACATTTTTGTGACGTATCCTTCTGTAATGTTGATGTATTCTATGGTTTGAATGGTTTCGACGATTATGCCCGATGCTCTGTCCCAATAGACGTGCATGTCCATTTTTCCAATAAATTGATGATCTTGCGAAGTGGTGTTCGTCTTGAGGTTCAAATAGTTCACTTCTCTCTCGGCACCGCAATAAGTTTTCATCAGGGTCGCGTTTATTCTCGGATAATATGGATTCACATAGATCCGATCGCCAGCACTAAGGTTTGCGCCGATAAAATAATAAGAAAGACCCATACCTGTAGACACGTCGCAGGTAAGGAGATACGATGTTTCGGTGCCATTGGCGAAATGGGTTATCGCGTTTAATGATATAACTGTCCCTGCGATAGCCACGACTTCCAGTTTAAAGTAAGAGATATCTGTAGCGTTATACGGCGGAGGCGGGATAACGGGGTTTGGATCGTTGGTTGTATAGTTAAGATATATCTTGTATTTTGCCCAGTCGCCAACTTTGACGCCTACCTTTCTTTCAGGAAGAGGACCGACTGTGTGGGTTCCGATTATCTGGATCTTGTGTGTGCTTTGGGCGTAGTGAAGATAGAATTTTGTATGCGTGCCGTTGAAGAAAATGGGCGAAGCGAGAGGAGCGCCGTCCATCAGCACTTTCCATTCCATCATGTTATCTACCCATAAAAGTGATTTTGGAATGGTGACGTTTGAAGAGCCATATGTGCCGTCAGGACCAGAAACGTTAAAGCCGATCTCGGCGTTCGGCTGGCTAAAATAGAAGTTGGAGATGTCAGAAGTAGTTTCCACAACGACGTGAAATATCTGATCATTCCATGTAACCATAAAAATGTAGATTTTCTTTGATATTATTGCCCCGGCAAATGGAACACTAAACCCTAGTAGCGTGATGCTGGTTAACATTAAAATGAGCGTTAACCCCAAAAATTCTCTCCTTGGCATAACCCTCTCTCCTAATACCTGTTTACACCATCAGTCAATTAAAG
>JAWBOF010000137.1:0-3683 GCA_038826685.1 Bathyarchaeia archaeon | reverse complement strand
GCTTTTGCCGGTTTTTTTGATGATTTGGATGTTGTCGATGTCTGCAACTTTTTTGTCACCTCTGTCCTCGACGATTTGTAGGACTGCTTCGGTGGCTATATCAGCTAGGTGTTCTCGCGCCGTGCCCACTGCTTTGCTTGACATGGAGGTCAACGCGACTTTCTTCAGTGTCTTCTTGTCGTTAATGTCTACTTGAATCGATTTTTTGGCGAGCAAGTCTATGACGTTTTTTGAGGCTTTGCGGTAGCCGCTTACGAGGACGGTTGGGTGAATGTTTTGGTCAAGTAGTTCTTCGGCTTTTTTCAGTAGTTCTCCCGTTAAAACCACTGCCGTGGTGGTGCCGTCGCCTACCATGTCGTCTTGGGTTTTGGCGATTTCCACCATAATTTTTGCTGCAGGATGCTCTACTTCGATTTCGTCAAGGATTGCTGCGCCGTCGTTGGTTATGGTGATGTCGCCGAGGCTGTCGATGAGCATTTTGTCCATGCCGCGTGGTCCTAGCGTCGTTTTTAGTACTTCGGCTACTATGCGTGCTGCCATGATGTTGTTTCTTTGTGCTTCTTTTCCGCGGCTTCGAGCGGTTCCTTCTTTGAGAATTAGTACGGGTTGTCCGCCTTGTGTGGTTAAATAAGCCATTTTTAAATCCCTTCCGTGTTTGGAAATTTTGCGTATTACAGCAAATTCTTGCGGAAAATATAAACTTTGCCCAGCAATGATAACACAGCGCTCTTTTTGTGCCATGTTTCTATGTCTCTCTCTGCATACGCGTCAATTGTGCGAAAATGAAAACACATTTACGATAGACCGCCAAGGTATTGCATGTCAGAGGCTGATTGATTGGCTAAATGCCCAAAATGTGGAACCATCGTCGAAACACCCGTCAAGGAATGGTCGTTGCCGAAAAAGACAAAGAACGGCGACAAAACAAAAATTGTGTTCGGAACTTTCATATGCCCAAACTGCAGCGCACAGTTCAGAGCAACCGTCGAAAAACCAGCAGAACCAACAACTATTAAAAGCATAGTGAAAAATCTAAAAAGCATAGAGGGAGAATTCGTGAACACGCTCAAAAACCTACGCGAAAAAATTCAAAAGTTGGAAGGGGAAAGGTCAAACCTGCTATTGGAAATTGAAGAACTCAAAAAGATGGCGGAATCCAAGGCGAACGCACTCGAAAATGAAATAACAATGCTTCGGGACGAAGTAAAGTCGCTTAAAGAATTATTAGGCTACGAAGAAGACGAAAAAGAATAATCACAAAAACTCTCACAAATTTTTCTCCAAAAAGCATAGAAGTTTCTTCTAGAGAAAACCTCTATGCCCAGCAAACGCAACTTTTTCGTCATCTGATTTTGAATTTCCTTCAACGTTTAAATAAAGGCACAGTTTTTAGTGTATGAAGTCTGGTGAAAACCTTTGACATTCATCCTCGAGGTTAAGGGAGTAAAAAAGGCTTACCGAATGGGAAACGTTTCAGTCCCAGCCCTCCGAGGAGTATCTTTCTCAGTTGAGGAAGGCGAATTCGTCGCCATACTCGGACCCTCTGGAAGTGGAAAATCAACTCTCCTGCACGTAATCGGCGGGCTGGACAAGCCGGACGAGGGAACAGTTTTCATCGACGGCAAAGACATTTTCACACTTAATAGTAATCAACTGGCCGACGTCAGACTGCGCAAGATTGGCTTCGTTTTCCAGTTCTTCAACTTGCTTCCACGTTTGAGTGCTTTGAAAAATGTGGAGTTACCGCTAACTCTTGCAGACGTGAGTGAAAAAGAAACAACCGAAAAAGCAAAAAAATTGCTCGCGCTCGTCGGCTTGGGCGAAAGAATGCATCATCGACCATCAGAACTTAGCGGAGGAGAACAACAACGCGTCGCAATTGCACGGGCTTTAATTAACGACCCCAAAATAATCCTCGCCGATGAACCCACGGGCAACTTGGACACAAAAACTGGATGGGAAATAGTGGAATTAATGAGAAACCTGAACGCGAAAAAAGAACAAACCTTTATCATAGTCACCCACGACCCCAGCATCGCCGAAGAAGCCGATCGCATAATCTACTTCAAAGACGGCATAGTTGAAGGAATAAAGGAGCGCGTGAATAAAAAATGAGACTCAAACAAACACTAGAAATGGCTCTTGAGAACCTAAAACGCCGCAGATTCCGCACTTCGCTCACAACTCTAGGCGTAGTCATCGGCATAACCGCAATAATCGCCCTCTCATCACTCGGCGAAGGCTTTCGTCTTGCAGTGAAAACCAACATGGAGCAAGGCTTCGAACTCGACGTACTCACCGTAATCCCTGGTAGCATCATAGGCGGATACAGCTACCAAAAATTCACCGACCAAAACGTGACAAGCATAAGAAGTATCCAAAACGTAACAACCGTCACACCCATCATGCAGATAACTGGTGCAAGCCTCAAAAACGGAGACAAAAAAAGCGCGGCTTTAGTGGTTGCGGCAGTAAATTTCACGGATTTCTGGCGTATCTTTAGAAACAGGCTAGCCTTTCAAGAAGGCGGATTGCCAAACTCGCCAAAGAACGACACGATCGTCATAGGTCACAAGGTAAACACCGTCAACCAAACAGGAACCTTTGCAGAAGTGGGCGACCATGTTAACGTAACATTTACTGTCCGCTCCATTCCTCCTATCACTAAAACATTGACTTTCAACGTCACGGGAATTCTTGCAGAGAGTGGCTCCTCTATTCTAACGAGTTTCGACTATTGGGTTTTCATACCCTTAACAACGGGCAGAGACATATACCAAACTGAAGAATCAGACGTAATATTTGCCCAAGTTAACAACCCAGAAATCTCCGACAAAGTCGCAGATGCAATCGAGGCTCTGTTTCCACCGTTTCGCATCACCATAATTGTTCCCATCACATTCATACGCCAAGTCGACCACATCCTAAACCTCATTCAAATATTCCTCACCTCGATCGCAGCCATCTCGCTTCTCGTCGCAGGTATAGGCATAATGAACATCATGACCGTTTCAGTAATGGAACGTACCCGAGAAATCGGCATAATGAAAGCCATCGGCGCGAAAGAAAGAACCATCATGACAATGTTCCTCGCAGAAACCATACTCATCGGGCTGGCAGGTGGGCTAATTGGCGTTCCAACCGGCTACGGAGTTGCACAAATTCTTAGCATGATACTGTCACGGTTTATGCTAAATCAGGGAGGAAACAACGGCGTCTTCTCCAGCCCTGAAAGACAGCAATCAACCGCTATTAGCCCAGTGTTCTCGTTAGAATGGACTATTGGCGCATTAGTTTTCGGCATTTTGATTTGTGTCATCTTCGGCTGGTATCCAGCAAGAAAAGCGGCTAAACTCGACCCAGTGCAAGCTCTACGGTACGAATGACAAACCTTATATCTCTGCATCATCAATTCCCTTTCCCGTTAGCCTACATAAACATCCAGACGCAAAACGGCGTTTTTGTCCGGCGCGGTTGCGATTGTTTGGTAGGCTTTTGCTGTAAGGACGAACATTAAATGCGGATACCGTCGACGAAGAAAACTTCCAGAAAACAAGAATCGAGCCTTGTTTTACTGAAACAAAAATCACAGAGGCGTTCGTCTTTCGGCAAAAAAATTTGAAACGGGAGGAGAAACTTGAACATAAAAGAATTGAAAACCGGCATGACACGTGTCGACGTAG
>JAWBOF010000136.1:0-3708 GCA_038826685.1 Bathyarchaeia archaeon | reverse complement strand
CCGCCAAGCCGCGGCGAACATGCGCGTGCCTAAACTAATTGTTTACAAGGCTAAAAAGGCGGTTCAGTACACAACGGGAATCGATAAAGCCCTACAAACGTTGGCGAAAAGAGAAAACTTAAACACCTCAGACTACGTAAGAAAGGTTTTCCAGAAAATACACCCGACGTGAAAACAGAATGACCAAAACCGCAATAATCTACACCCAAAAATACCTCGACCACAACCCCGGACCAACCCATCCCGAAAGCCCAAAGCGGCTTAAGGCGATTATGGAAGAACTAAAATCTAGCCGCGTTATCGACGAAGAAAACTGCAGAATTTTCGAGCCCGACCAAGCGCGTAGAAAGGATGTCGAGCTTGTTCATCACCCCGACTACATCGACCTCGTAAACCGCACGTGCTCTCTCGGCGGTGGTCTTCTCGATCATGGCGACACGGAAGTTTCACCAGACAGTTACGAAGTAGCGCTCTACGCGGTGGGGGGCGTTTTGAAAGCCATAGATTTGGTCCTTGTAAAAAAAGTTGAAAACGCGTTTGCTTTTGTTCGCCCACCGGGACACCATGCCGGGCCGTATACGGCTTCGGGCTTCTGCATCTTCAACAACATCGCCGTTGGAGCCAAACATCTTCTGCATCGCTTCAACCTTGACCGTGTCTTGATTTTAGACGTTGATGCGCATCATGGGAACGGTACTCAAGAAATTTTTTACGACACTGACAAAGTGTTGTTTATTAGTTTGCATCAAGACCCAAGAGGATTTCCGGGCACGGGTTTCGTGGATGAAATCGGCGAGAAAGCCGGTTTGGGTTATTCGGTGAACATTCCCTTGCCATACAGAACTGGTGACGATGTTTACAAACGTGCTTTTGAGGAACTCGTTACGCCCATCGTGAAGCAGTATCGTCCACAGTTTATTCTCGTCTCAGCGGGGTTCGACGGCCACTACAGCGATCCAGTAGCGTCGCTTTCGCTTACTGTGGATGGGTACGCGAGAACTTTTCGTTTCATTCGAGAATACGCAGAGAACCTTTGTCAAGGAAAACTTGTCGCCGTGCTCGAAGGCGGTTATAGTTTAAGGTTCGTTGGAAAAATCGCCGCATGCACGGTTGCCGAAATGACGGGAGTTAAGTATTCTTTTGCAGACAGCGCTCCACAAATAAATGGCGCTGTGACGAAACAGGGTGAAAAAGTAATAGAGGAAGTAAAAAAGATTCAATCCGCATATTGGAAGTTGGGCTAATTTTTTAGGTATGTTATTCGGTGACTTCTATTGCTGCATTTGGGCATTGCGCCTCGCATGCTCGGCAGACTAGGCATTCTGTTTTTTTCACAGGAATGGATTTTTCGTTCTGTATTTCGAAAACTCCGACTGGGCACGTGTCGACGCATGTTGCGCATCCATTGCATTTTTCAAGATTAACCTTTACATCAACCATTGCGCTATCAACTCCTGTTTTTGGTTTTATTTTCAAGATGTTTGGGTAGAATAAAAGGGTTTAGGAATTTTAGGTAGCGCCTTCGCTTAGTCTTAAAAGCGCGCCGTCCATGCTTGTTTTTGCCTTTTCTCTTCTTTTATTGTACTGATCTTGAAGCCGTTTGTAAGTCTCTAACGAAATTTCTCCACGTCTATATTGCGCCGTTACACGTCTCGCTTCTGCTTCTACTCCTTGTAGTTCTGCTTCTGCAACTTCAAGTTCTTTGATGATGTCCGCATATTTTGGACTAGCAGATTTTACTTTTTGTTTTAGGTCAACCATGTCTCTGTTTAATCTGGAAAGTTGGCTTTCCAGCATTCGTCTTCGCGCCTTATACCTTGCACGGGGCAATCGACCTTTTTGCATCTGAGTGTCTAACGAATCCAATTCGCGGAGAATCCTCTTCCTTTCTTCATAAGATGAAACTATGTCGCGAAGAACATGAGTTTTCACTCCAACTCCCGGCAAAGGCGCTGGTACTGCAGCCTTTGGTGTTTTCCATATCAACGCGACAACGCATCCTATCGCTGCGAGCGCTGTCACCCACAGCGTTGGACGGTATGATGCCCAGAGTAAGGAGTAGGAATATTCCATCGTGAGGTCGAGGTGATTGTATAGTGAAACATTGTAGGCAGTGAAGAGGATTTTCTCGGAAAGCGCTCCTTTCTGAAGGATGTAGTCTCTGGTGTCGGGCAAGGTAGACTGCTTTAGAGCAGCCCCTTCTGGGAAAGTGATGCTTGTGGTTAATTTTCCAGCCACTCTGTTCAAGTTTTTGGTGGTTGGAATGTTCAAATTGAAATCGCCAAGTGTTGTTTCGGTTAGATAATACGCCCGGGGCAAGTAGTAAGTTAGTTTGAATTTTGTGGAGTTACCTCGGTTTAAGGCGAGCCCAAAATCTATGGAGTACGTGGTTGTGTTTTTGTCCGCTAACGCCGCGGTTATGGTTTTACCCTGCAAGTTCCATGCTGAGACGTTGTTGGCGCCTTCTAGAAGCCGTATTCGCACACCCGTCAATAGTTGTTGCATCAGGCTTGTTACCGTGTAATCTTCAGTTACGAAAATGTTGCCCCATCCGTCTATTTCTATGCGTCTTTCTAACGCATCAATGGTGACTACCCGATAGGTATTGTCCTGTGAAGTGAAGTTCATCCAGCCTATAAAACTCGTAAGCCTTTCCAGTGGCGTTTTTGTTAGGCTAAGAATCTGCCCCTTTTCCACGTTTCCACCGATGGAGAACGTGGAAGGGTTGCCGTCTACAAAGGGAGCGTTGGGCGGACAAACGATAGTTACGTTTACTGAAGAGGCGTTTTGAGGCAAACTAGGGTATACTGGGTAGTCCAACGTCAGAACAGGCTCGGTCACGTTCTTTCCAAGTTGTTCCTCGCTTTGATACGTGTAAGTTGAGGAGATTATGATGTTAGAGAACACAAAAACCGTGGTAAAACTGAAGGATTGACTATCTGTTAATTGAACTCCGCCTTCTGGAAAGACCACGGTTACACCATAATACCCTATTTCGCCAAGCCCGGTGTCTAGTATGACATCGAACTCTTGTGATGGGTTGGACGCGTTAAAGGCGAAGCAGTAGGCTAAGCGATATTTGTATTTATATGGAAAACCGAGGGAATACTCGGTCAACGTTACCATTTTGCCGGGTTTAGCCGACAGTTTTAGC
Organism: Bathyarchaeia archaeon; assembly: GCA_038826685.1. Classification (GTDB taxonomy): domain Archaea; phylum Thermoproteota; class Bathyarchaeia; order Bathyarchaeales; family SOJC01; genus JABFQO01. The sequence goes on along the minus strand of JAWBOF010000136.1, from coordinate 554 downwards.
GTGTCGTTGATGGCCACGGTGCCTCCATCCAAGATTGTGACAAAGTGGTCTACACGGTCTACTTGCACGTCGTCGAGCACGGAGGCTTTTATCACGATTGTTTTTGTCGTAACAGCATTGGCGTTCATGAAAACTAGCGCTGAAAAGACGAGGAAAGAAAGGATACATATTAGCAGGATGGGTTTTGTTTTTCTCATCATGACCCTTCTTTGCATGTTTATGGAACGATTTGAATTTGTCTTGGTATCTAATAACCGTTTTTCCTTATAACCATTAGTTTTCTGAAGAGATTAGAAAACCGAGAAAAGCGCCTTCTTTTTCAGGTTCCTCTCGACGAGCCTAAGCGTGACGGCGCCCAAGGCGACAAAGAAGATTCCAAGAACGGCAAGCCCACAAAATCGTCCATACGATTCAACTTTTCCAAGGCAAATCGTTTACTTTAGAAAGCACGGTAGGGTTTTATCTCTTAATTCCACATAACGCCTTATTCGCCTCGCCAAATGCGCTCCGATTACTTGCTCTAAATCACCAAAATACCGAATTTTGCGCACATT
>JAWBOF010000135.1:0-3751 GCA_038826685.1 Bathyarchaeia archaeon | reverse complement strand
CGAAAAGGCTTTGTTCACATTTTGAATAACACTGCCTTAGGCACGAGCAGAACCATGATAGCCATCCTTGAACAGTACCAACAAAAAGACGGCAGCGTAATAATACCCAAAGCGTTGAGACCCTACATGGGCGACATGGAAAGACTAGAAAAACAGTAAACGTTTTAATATTGGACTTGAGATTTGTGGCTATCGCACGGTGAACAAATTGTCGTCAAAGGGCGCGAAAAGTATTCGAGACAAATGGCGAACCAAGGCATGGTACACGGTAGTCTCGCCAAACTATTTCGGAAGCGTAGAACTTTGCACGATACCTGCAGATGACCCAGCAAAAGTCGTTGGTCGCACAATTGACTCTACCCTTTATGAAATAACGAATGATTTTGCTCATCAATATTTGAAATTGTATTTTCAAGTCGTCGATGTGGACGGGAAAACTGCCAAAACAGTCTTCAAAGGACACGAATACAGTAGAGACTACTTGCGTAGCCTTGTGCGACGAAGAACAACACGAGTAGACTCTTTACTAAACATCACAACGAAAGACGGCTACAAACTTCGTCTCGCAGTCTCAGCATTCTCGCTTTCCAGAATCAAAACATCACAAGAAAACGGCATCCGTAAAATCATGCAAAGAATAGTTGAAGAAAAAGCCGCGGCTTTGACTTTTGACCAGTTTGTGCAAGAGGTTGTGCTTGGAAAAATCGCATCCGACATTTACAATGAAGCAAAAAAAGTTGCGCCGATACGGCATGTGGGCATTAGAAAGTCAAAACTAATTCAGCAACCCGCGCCCGCTGCTGCGTAATATTCTTCGTTTTTGTAGGGTTGCCATGCGAGAAAAACAAATGTTAAGCTTGAGAGACAAAGTGGCACGAGAGGCGGCTTTACTTCTTTACCAAGGACAAGAGAAAGAGTACAAACAAGCAAAGATAAAAGCAGCAAAAACGCTCGGAGCGCGTGTGCTTCCCAGCAACTCAGAAGTCGCCGTCATGCTGGATAAAATTGCCGACGAAAGAGAAGGCGAAGAGAGAAAAAAACGGCTAGTGACGATGCGAGAAGAAGCACTTCAAATAATGAAGCTTTTGCAAAACATGCATCCAGTACTTATCGGAAGCGTTTGGAGAGGGACTGCACACAAAAACAGCGACATAGACGTGGTCGTGTTTCATGAGAACCCAAACGCCGTATTGCAGGTGTTGAATCAAAACAACTTTAATGTCGCAAAAACCGAATGGCAAACAGTAACGAAGCATGGGGAAAGGATTCAGTCGTTCCACATAAATTTAACCCTTCCATCAAGCAATAAAGTCGAAATAATCGTCCGCGACCCGGAAAGAATTGAAAGAAAAGAAAAATGCGAAATCTACGGCGACGTACAATCAGGGCTGAACATACAACAACTTCAAAATACCCTAAAAACTATGCCAACAAAAAAATTTACCCCACAAGAACAGTTTTAACCAAAGTCTTTTTCCATGCAGGCTTCCAATACTCTACACCTTGAAACGTTCAAAAGACATTGGAGTCTTGACAAATGAACCTAATAATAGACGGCGGAACAATCCTAACAATGGACAAGAGAGGCATCATCAAAGACGGCGCAGTTGTCATAGAAACCAGTGACATAGTAGACATCGGGAAATCAAACGAAATCCGACACAAATATCATGGGTATGAAAAACTCAACGCGAAAGGGAAGGTTGTAATCCCAGGCTTTATCAATACACATCAACATGCCGCCATGAGTCTTCTCCGAGGATATGCCGATGATTTTCCATTAAACGTGTGGTTGGAGAAAAAAATTTGGCCTCTGGAAAAGCACATAAGTGGATATGACATTTTTGTGGGCGCGCTTCTTACAGCCGTGGAATCCATCATGAGCGGAACGACCACTGTTAATTCTATGTACCATTTCATGCCAGAATATAACGAAGCACAAGCCTTCCAAAAAATAGGCATCCGCGCCGCCGTCGGGCACGTCTGTTTTTCATGGCGCAAAAAAGAAGACAAAAATGCTTTGCGCACGCTTGTAATAAATTGGCATGGAACCAACAAAGGACTGATAAGGGCTACAGTTGATCCTCATGCGCCTTATACTGTCGATCCAAAGTACATGAAAGAGTTGCGTGAAATAACAAGCGAACTAAACCACAAGTATGCTTCGCCACATTCCCCAATTATGTGGCATATACATGTTGCAGAAACCGAGGATGAACCTGAAAAAATTCAACAAGCATTCAAAGTGAAACTCAAAAACGGCATATTCAGCTACCTTGACTCGCTTGGCGTTCTAGACAAAGATACCCTCGCAGCACATTGTGTAGCATTGACGGAGAGAGATGTTCAAATCTTAAAAGAAAGAAACGTAAAGGCTTCGCATAATCCTATCTCCAACCTAAAACTTGCGTCAGGCATTTGCCCTGTGCCTGAACTGCTTAAAAACAAAATAACAGTCTCGCTTGGCACCGACAGCCCCTGCTCAAACAACAGCGCAGACATGTTCGAAGTTATGAAAACCACGGCACTTTTGCACAAAGGAGTAAACAAAAACCCAACGTTACTGCCCGCTGAGCAAATCCTAAAAATGGCAACAATAGACGGCGCAAAAGCACTCATGTGGGAGAAAGAAATCGGCTCAATCGAAATAGGAAAAAAGGCTGACATCGTCATAGTTGATTTTAAAAAACCGCATCTTACGCCGCTTTATAATGAAACGAGCCATCTTGTGTACTCTGCAAAAGCAGCCGACGTGGAAACAGTCATTATCAACGGCAGAATCGTCATGGAAAACCGTGAAATCACAACAGTAAACGTTAAACAAGTCATGCAAACAGCGGAGAAGACAAAAGAAAAACTTCTAAACAAACTAGGCTAAAAAACAACACAAGCGTATTGTTAAATAGTAAGATCACAAAAAATGAAAACGGGAACAAGCATGCCTGATTTCAAAATAAAAGAACCTAACCTGGCGCCAAAAGGAGCACTCCAGATTGAATGGGCGTCGATGCACATGCCCGTACTAAGCCAGATAAAACGACGATTCGAAAAAGAAAAACCACTTAAGGACCTTATGCTTGGCGCGTGCTTGCACGTAACCAAAGAAACAGGGGTTCTTATCGATCTTTTCTTGGCAGCAGGAGCAAACGTTGCCCTTTGCGGGTCAAATCCGCTTTCGACTCAAGACGATGTTGCCGCCGCTCTTGCAGACAAGGGGGTTCACGTTTATGCTTGGCGGGGCGAAGACAACGATGAGTACTATTGGTGCATCAACAAAACCATAGACCATTCACCCGACATTACACTCGACGACGGCGCAGACTTGGTCAGCACAATTCACACAAAAAGAACCGATGCCATAGAGAAAATACGAGGCGGCACCGAGGAAACAACTACCGGGGTTATACGATTAAGACAAATGGAAAAAGCCGGCGCATTAAAATATCCGATCATAGCCGTGAATGACGCTTACACGAAATACCTTTTTGACAGCCGCTACGGCACCGGGCAAAGCACGCTTGACGGCATCCTCCGCGCCACAAACATTCTATTAGCAGGGAAAAACTTCGTGGTATGCGGTTACGGGTGGTGTGGAAGAGGCTTAGCAAACCGCGCACGAGGCATGGGTGCAAAAGTAATAGTCACGGAAATTAACCCTACGAGAGCGCTGGAGGCGGTTATGGACGGTTTCCACGTGGCTCCATTGGAGAAAGCAGTCGAAATAGGCGACATATTCGTCACAGCCACAGGC
>JAWBOF010000134.1:0-3753 GCA_038826685.1 Bathyarchaeia archaeon | reverse complement strand
TGATAGAAGTCGAGTATGACGCTCACGAAAACGATGGAAAATATGATGGCGACGTTTATGATCTCTCCCAGAAAGCCTGCAATCAAACCTGCAATCATTAATATAATTATCAAGGGGCTTCGGAAGTGAGAAAGGAAACTGACAATAGCAGCTCTCTTCTTCCTCTTGGCAAGTTCGTTGTAACCATATAGTTCTAGTCGTTTTTCTGCTTCTTTAGAAGAGAGCCCTGATAAAGAAGTGTTTAAACAAGTAAGAACTTCATCTGTGGGTAGATTTAGAAACTCTTCAGTACTTAGCAAAGCCCAACTCGAACCCTCGCTTCCACTCGATTTCTTTAGGTTTTGAACCTTCATCACTATCACTATCCATTTCTTTTGCTACCTCTGGAGCGAGAGTTGCATAACGCTACAAAGCTGTTCATTCCTAAAATTGTTTCTATGCGTTCCCGTTTTAGTATTAAATTTTACATTATCTTTGGTTGAAGAATAGGGCGACCTAGAATTTAGACGCCAACCTTTAACTTAAGCGCCGGGAATGGGATTCGAACCCATGCGAACCACGAGGGTTCACAGGCTCTCAAGGCCTGCGCATTATCCACTCTGCCATCCCGGCCGTTTTGCGCATTCTATTTTCAGGGGTGCGGGTTTAAATCTTTACTCACTAGCGGTTTTCTCTGTCTTAGTAGTTGCGAGAAAAGGGTTAAATTTGTTGAATGCGCAATCATTGATTGTGCTGTTGGGGGATTAAAGTGGGAGGTCTGAAAGGTTTCTTCGTGATAACAGTGCTTTTGGTGGCTTTTTTGAGGGTAAACATTACTCCAAACGCCGCTACTTCTGCACATACTACTTTCGGCTTACCTGCCGCGACGCTTTTTCTGTCGCCGCCGAAAGTTTTTGGACTAGCAAATCAAGTAGTAAACGTTAAAGCAAGCATCGCAAACGTTACAAATATTTATTCGTTTCAGCTTGGCGCACTTTTCGACCCAAGTGTGGTTGAGTGTTTGAACGTTGAAGAGGGCGGTTTCTTGAGCAACAACGGCGCGGATTACGTGCATTTCATTCCCGCTACAATTGATAACACGAACGGAATAATCATCCCATGTGGCGTCTCGTTGACTGACCCATCCAAAGCTAAGAACGGAAGCGGCGTCTTGGTAAACTTAACCTTCCGCATGAAAACAAAAGGATACTCAAACCTTCATTTTTACAGTTTTTCGGCATTTGATGAATTCGGTGCTCAGATTCCATGCAGAATAGTCGATGTTTATACGCCGATTCGCGAATGGAGCGAATGCAGCATTAGCATAGTTGGAAATGCACAAGGTCAAGGAACAATTGAAGAGAGCGGGTACTTTGCGCACAACTTGACAAAACAACCGTTCCAAGAATTTTGGCGGCTTAGTTTTAACGTTACTGGTTTTCCCATCAACGGCGATTCATTCGCGTTCTGCAACGTTTCCATTCCAAGGTGTTTTATGTGGGCAGACGATCCGCATGGTGCTTGGTATCTTTTTCTAAACGATGTTCCTCATACCATCATAGAGGAATATGAAAACGCAACACATACGTCATTGTATTTTGAGTTTTCCTACAACGCGGCAAACCCAATAACTAATGTGAAAATAATCGTGGGATGGGACCTTGGATACTCGATTCCCAAGGCAAAGTTATCCATCTCGATGAGCAATTGGTGGTTTGTTCATGGCGCTCCAGTCACTGTTAAAGCAAGGTTCACTGCCGATGACTTTGGCGTTTCTGGTGGGACTGTTCTATTCAAAGTCACCTATCCAAACATGAGCATATGGCTCGACGTATACAATTACACGGAACCCAACGGAAACGCAACTTTCACGTTCTTCATAAACCCAAACATGCCCTTCGGCAACTATACAATCCACATTTTGGCGGGCAAAGTCGGGTTGCCGGGAGCATGTGCAATTCGACATTTCTGGGTTTGGCAAGAGCCGTTGATAGAGCCGTTTCCGTGGCAATACGCAAAATATCGTTATCACATGTATGACACTAATGGCAACTTGTACGAGTATGGTTGGTGGAACACCACTTACACGGGTTACGTAGCGCCCAACCTCGTAAATTGCAGTTTTGACCTTTTCATTATCTCCAAGTTTGTAAATTTCAGTCATACCGATTGGGCTTGTGTCAACACGACAACCCGCTGGGTACCAGAAGGGACTGTGATGGCAAACACTTTCTATGAATGGTGGATTCAAACCAACGTCACCATAGGCTCACAAATCGCAATTGAGAACACCACGGGTACAGTTACTGGAAGCCAAGTTGTCTTGCTTCGGATGAACGACGGCACAGTCGGGTTTGCCGACTGCTGGATTGTAGAGTATATGACGTCACTCAGTAGGGCTAATGCCTTGTTCTTTGACAAGAAAACAGGACTTTGTGTATATGCAGAAACCATCATTATGACAGGAAGCGGCAACTTTACGGCTTACCTTGAATTAGTGGACACGAATATACCAATCGCCTATAGGTGGGGAGACATAAACTATGACGGCGCAGTTAACTACACAGACGTTGTGATGATGCAGGGTGCTTGGCAAAGCAGGATTGGCAATGTTGATTACGATGAAAATGCAGATTTCAACCTAGACCGAATAATCAACATAAAAGACGTCACACTCATAGGAATTAACTGGCTCAAAAAACGAACAAACTAACCAAGCAGCAACGCACACGTTTATAGGCACTAATTTTTTCCGAAAAACCGCGTCATTTCTTCTCTCTATTCACGCTGTCCAACAATTGTTGATAAAGATCCAAAGTATTCTTAGCAATAACATCCCACGTAAACTGCTCCAAAACACGCTTTCTACCATTCTTCCCAAACTCTGCCCTTTTTTTTGGATCCTTTAACGAATTAATGATTCCCCACGCTATGTCCTTAGGATCATTCGGGTTAATGTGGAACCCGCATTGGTTTGGTCCATCAGCAACAACGATTTCTCTCATACCGCTGATGCCCGCCGCGCCGACGACGACAGGCTTTTCCATCGCCATAGCTTCCAAAGCCACGATGCCAAAAGGCTCGTACAAACTTGGAAAAACCGCCACATCGCACGCGGCGTAATGGGCAATGCGCTCTTCTTCGGGCATGAATTCAAAACGAAACTTTACGTGATCCTGCAGTTTAAGACTTTGAACCGACTTCTCAATGTGCTCCCGCATCTCACCAAGCCCAACAATCACAAGCTTTGCGTTCGGAATTTCCTTCAAAATCTGTGGCATCGCGAGGACAAGCTTGTCGGCGCCTTTAATCCAAACCAACCGACCAATAAAAAGAATCATCAACTCATCGTCTTTAACCCCGTACAAATCACGAACCTTTCTAATCGTTTCCGGCTTCACCTTAGAAAGATCATATTTTTGCGGATCGACACCATTATAACTAACCCGAATCTTTTCCTTTGGAAAACCCAAGCTGATAAGCTCATCTTTCATGGCGTTAGAAACCGTGATAACCATATCCGCCATCTGCGCCGCACGTTGCTCAATGTTGCTTACAACCTCGGAGCCGTTACCTAGCGTGCGACCTTTCTCGGTGGAATGCACGTGAAATACAAGGGGCAAGCCAAGATCGCGTTTCACTGTGATGCCAGCGATCGCACTGAGCCAATCATGCGCAATGACAATGTCGTACTGAAAACCCTCCTTCGCAACAAGCTCGTTAATAATCTTCGAAGCAGCAAGGTAATTGTACACGAGAACCTTGGAAAACATC
>JAWBOF010000133.1:0-3766 GCA_038826685.1 Bathyarchaeia archaeon | reverse complement strand
ATAAGTCTAAGTGGTACGTAAGTGAGGATGGAAACAAGTGGTATCATGTGGAGACTAGGTGGAATTCGGTGTATTACTATGCGCCGGGTAAGGTTGTTGGGGATATTGTGTTTAGGCCTAACCCAATTATATACGGTATAGAGAGCTACACGGGTAAGAAGTATAGGAACTATGGGCAGGCTGGTGTGAATTATGAATACATACTTATGTTGTGTAGTATGGATCCTAATACTCATCAATTGGTGGATGATAAGGGGATTAGCTTAGTATCTGTGCAGTATAAATGTAGGTGGAGGACTGGTACGGATACGTATACATTGGGTGTTAAGAGCCGTCAGCTGACTCTGGATGGTAATGCGTATAAGACGGTTAATGTGTATGGGTATGGTGATGGTGTATCCGTCTGAGGCGACGAATTGAACAGAGTTGGCCTCGCTGTCAGCATGGAAGTAGTTTAGTAGATAGCTGAGTTGTACGCCGCTCCAATCTGCACCGGTTAATAGGAAGCCGTCGCAGTAGAGTTCAGCGTATACGGTTGTTTTTGGCATGTCTACGAGGCTTTGATACGTGATTTTATAGTTCGTTGTTGGAGTTTGAGCGTGGACGCCGTTTTCAGCTATTGTTAAGGCTATTGTTGCGAGGAAAATGATGGTTATTCTTTGTTTGTTGTTCATTGGTCTGTAGCCATCATTAATATGACACGTGTCATATTTTTAAAGTTTCCCAAAACAAAACAGAAAAACACACCCAACAAAAAACAGCAAAAACCCAAAAAACACACTCCATCTCAACTACATTGGTAGTCTGAATTCTGGATTCATAAGCCTTTTACTTCATTTTTCACCCTTTACCAATATAATCCATACACCGCGGTTTGGTAGCAGAGCAAGGGCACCACCGACGAGATGAACCGCTTGGCAAAAACGAAAACCGAAAAGAAATTCGCAGCATTACTGCTAGAAGCCCTAGATGAAGCATTCTTAGCTCTAGGTCAAACCACCAGGTTTTCGATTTACTTCAGCCTAGAAACCAAATTTTCACTCCCAAAACAAGACATCCCCGACCGAATCGAAGACTTCGCCAACGCCTTACGGAAAATCTTCGGTAACGCCGCCGCCCCACTTGAGATTTTAATCATGAAAAGCCTAAACGAAAAAATCAAATGCAACTGCAAATGGGTGGGACCAAAGTGGTTAGTTCCCGATTTAACGCTTGAAAAATACTTAAAGTTAGCTCAATTAAGCCTTGAAAATTCAGGTAGAAAAAATGAAGTAACAGACTTTGAGGTTATGCTAAATGAAGGAGAAACACCTGAACAGGAAACTTGAAGACTCCTTCACGGCACTTCTAAGCTACATAGCAGATCCAGCTGTGGTTATGAGCGCCTCAGGTCAAGCGTTAGCTGTGAATAAAGCAACCGAAAAATACACAGGCATAAAATGCGACAAACTGGTGGGAAAAAACCTCTTTAAACTGGGGTTATTTGGGAAAAAAACCATTGAGGACATTAAAAGAAACCTGAAAAAAAGATTAAACGGGCAGGATATTCCGCCATATGAAGTGCCTTTAAACATCAACGGAAAAATCGCCGTCTTAGAAATTAACGCCAAAATAATCGAACACAACGGCGAATTAGTTGACGTAGTCGTTTTCCGCGACGTAACCGAGAAAGTACAACAGCGAAAAGCGCTTGAAAACGACCTGCATAAAACCAAGTTAAATTTCGAAGCAATCAGCGATTCAGCCTTCGACGGAATCATCATATTTGACACAAAACAAGTAATCCGTTACTGGAATTCGGCGGCGCAGAGAATATTTGGCTACACAAAAAACGAAGTCATGGGCAAAAAAATCCAAGATACAATTATACCACCCAAAGCAAAGAAATTACTTTCAGAGTTAAAAACAGAATTCATCAAAAACCCCGAAACTTTCCGTCGAACACGAGAATTCCCTGCCCTAAAAAAAGACGGCACCGAATTCCCAACCGAAATCTCCCTTTCAACCTTAAAGATTGACAAAGAAGAACTAGTAGTTGTCACAGTCAGAGATATCACAGAACGCAAAAACGCCCAGCACTACCTACAGCAACAAAGAGACATCATCGAGGCAGTCACCAAAAACACGGGCGTTGGATTAACCCTGATAGATAAAAACTTCAAGATAATTTTGGCAAACGAATGGATGAAAGAAAAGACAGGTAAAAACATCACAAACAAAACCTGTTACAAGGTTTTGCACAAAAAAAGAGCAGACGTTTGCTCCAATTGTCCAGTGAAAAAAATCTTTGACGGAGAAAACATTGCAACCAAAGAAGATGCAAGACTCGATCCATGTGGAAACTTGATCTCTGCTCAGATAACTGCTTTACCTGTAAGAGATAAAAACGGCCAAATTTTCGCTGCACTAGAAATTGTTGCCCCGACAACCCAGAGAAAACTAATGGAGAAAAAAGTTAAAGAAGCTGAGGAACTTTCCCGCGCCATGTTCGAGCAGACCCCACTTGGAGTCGCCCTTGTAGACCCTGAAACACAGGAGTTTCTTCAATTCAACGACGTTGCCCATCGCCAACTTGGCTACAGCAGAGAAGAATTCAGCAAACTCCGTCTCTCGGATTTAGAAGCAAAAAAGGATCTACGTGAAATCAATCGTCGAATCAAAACTGCGTTGAGAGATGGGCAAACAGAGTTTTTAACTAAACATCGCACAAAAAATGGCGAAATCAGAATCGTCCTCGTTAACAAAAGAGCAATCCAGCTATCTGAAAGAAAGCTGCTTTTGTTGACCTGCCATGACGTGACGTGCATAAACAGAATGCATGACGCGGTGCGAAGCAGTGAAGAAAAATTCCACATCTTAGCCAACTCCGTCAAAGACGCTCTGGTAATGGTTGATCACGAAGGAAAAATCACCTTCTGGAACCTCGCCGCAGAAAAAATCTTCGGATTCACAAGCAAAGAAGCACTCGGAAAAGTAATTCATGAACTAGTCGCGCCCAAGTCTTTGTGCAAAGAAGCAAAAGAACGCATAAAACAGAGCATGCAAGTCTTCGGCGAAACTGGCATCGGGTACTTTACAGTAGGCACAGTCGAAGTCAACGGACGCCGCAGTGACGGCAAAGAATTTCCCGCTGAATTGACCATCGCACCTTTGAAGGTTGGAGAAAAATGGCACGCTGTTGGATTGGTAAAAGATATTTCAATCAGAAGAATAGCTGAACAGCAATTAAAGGATGCTGAACAAAGGTACCATGCGCTCTTTGACCAATCTCCATTGGGAGTATTGGTTATTGATCCTGAAACGCTTGGATTTGTCGAGTTCAACGATGTTGCTCATTTACAGCTGGGCTACACCAGAGAAGAATTTGAAAAAATCACCATCCCCGATTTTCAAGCGGAAGAAACACCTGAACAAGTTCGGGCACACGCCAAACAAATGATGGCGGAAGGCGGGGGCGAATTTGAAACCAAACATAGAACCAAAACAGGCGAAATCCGCGACGTTATTGTTACCATTAAGCCGTTTCAATCTAACGGCAAAACATACCTGCATTGTATATGCCACGATATAACAGAAGCAAGAAAAACCCAAAACGCACTCATCGAAAGCCAATCAAGATACCGTCAACTGATCGAGATAGCTCAAGAAGGCATCTGGACGGTAAACAACGACATGGTTACGGTTTTTGTTAATCCACGTATGGCGCAGATGATGGGTTACAGCGAAAAAGAAATGGTTGGAAAATCGCTTTTCAGCTTCATCGACC
>JAWBOF010000132.1:0-3875 GCA_038826685.1 Bathyarchaeia archaeon | reverse complement strand
GCCAGGGTCGCCTAGAAGCATTAGGTAAGGTCCAGGGGGTACGGTTTTTGTGAGTTGCGGCTTGTCTTTGTTGGGGTCTGTCCATGCTTTGAACCATTTATCGTTTTCTAATCGTTTCAGTTTGTGTACCCATTCTTCGAGACACAGGTAGCATTCGCTCAATGCCCGTTCTTGACCGATTACCCAGTCGAGAAGATTTTGAGAAACTGGATAATCCTTTGTGGTCTTAAAATTTTTCCAATCCCACTTCTTTCCGCGAATATTTTCGACGTCGTCTCCGAAATAATAATCTACCATTCCTTTCTTTCCTCATATGGCGAGCATGGAAACCGCACGTGGTTTCACACAAGAAAAATATCGCTCGTCTTAATATACCGCTTATTTTCGTATCGTGCATATGTCTGATACAAGAATATGTCTGGTTTGCTTTTGAAAGAATTAGTTTAAGACTCTTTTACGAATTCGGTGAGTTGTTTTTGAGATTGTTTGCCGTGGATGAAGTTTGAGATTTTAACGCCTATTCTCCTGACTTTTAGCTCCTCTGGGGTATCGTGAAGTAATCGTTGGAAAAGTTCCTTCGTTGCTTCTTTTAGCATTTCCAAACTATCGACTGGTGCTTCAAAAGTTTTAGACCTGCTGTGGCTGTGCATGTCTTGGAGAACCACGTAAATGGTGACGGATTTAAAACTAAGGTTTGCTCTGTTTGCTCTTGCTTGTATGTCTATGCATATTTCGTATGCGTTTTCGAGAATTTTGTCCAGATCTCGTGTGTCGTCTTTTAACGTGACTATGCGGCTTATGGATTCCACGGTGCCTCTTTCTTTAACAGGTGACTCATCTATCCCCAATGCAGCGTTGTGAAAATATACGCCTAAGAGTTTTCCGAATTTTTTTACGAGTTTTTCCAAATCGTAGTTTGCAAGGTCACTGATTGTTTTTATGCCCATTTCTTCCATGACCGCCGCAGTCTTTTTGCCCACTCCGATAAGTTCGTTAACAGGCAAGGGCGCCAAAAAATTTTCAATCTCCTCGGGTGTTACCACGGTCAACCCGTGCGGTTTTCGTTTCCCTGCAGCAATTTTCGCTATGAGTTTGTTCGGTCCTACGCCAATGGATACTGTGATTTTTTCCTTCTCAAAAATTTCTTTTTGGATTTTCTGTGCGAGTTGTTTGGCGATTTCAAAATCTCCATTAACCCGTTGCGTAACATCCATGAAAGCCTCATCTATTCCCGTTTGCTCGAATGCATCGCCGTAAGTCCGTAGAGTATTCATGATGCTTTCAGAAACCTTTTCATAAAGCTCAAAATTTGCTGGCAAAAAAACGGCATCCGTGTTTTTCAGTTTTCTCTTTGCCATAACTATTGAAATTCCAGCTTTCACGCCGTATTTTCTTGCTATGTAATTTGCTGTGCTTACGGCGCCGCTGTCTTCGCTTCTTCCAGAATAGATGCAAACGACTACTGGTTTGTCTTTTAACGTTGGGTTTTCCCTTTCTTCGCATTGTGCATAAAAGTAGTCGAAGTCGGCGTGGATGATCACTCGGTTCGAAGCCAAACCAGAGCCTCTACTAAATAAAGTACACGTTGATTAAGAATATCTTTCGGTAGCGTGGTCGTTGATGAGTTATTGTTTCTGTGCCTTTAGTTCAACTCTTCTTTTGCCCTTTGTCAGGGTCGAAACGTGTATTCTTCCTTCAATCTCCAAGTTCATCAGTAAACGGTTAAAATCAGCAAGGCCCACGTCACTGAACTCTTCGTTAACTGCGTCGAACAAATCCGAATCCGTCATTGCGCCTTTTCTACTTAACACCTCTAAAATGAAACCGTCCACGGGACGAACTTTCCAAGTTTTAGATGCCAATTCTTGCATGCTCCTCTTAAGCCACGGGCGTTGCGGGTTTTTGTACAACGCGTACTTGACGCATGAAACTCTTGTACCAGTTCTCCATGTCAGGCGTGATGCTTGGGCCGACCTTCTCCATTGCCGCTCGGAAGTCAGCGAGGGTTACCTCTTTGGCACCGATGTTTTTTCTCAACGCTATCAAAGCAGCCTCCCTGCACAAGCCATTGATGTCCGCGCCACTATAATTGTTTGTCATTCGGGCTAACTCTTCGATTTTCACGTCCTTTGCCAAGGGCATGTTTTTTGTGTAGATTTTGAAAATTTGTTTTCTTGCCTCTTCGTCTGGTTCGGGCACGTAAATCAAACGGTCGAAACGTCCAGGCCGCAGAACTGCTTGGTCAACAATGTCGGGTCTGTTTGTCGCTGCGATGACTACGACGTCTTCCAGACTCATTATTCCGTCCATTTCAGTCAACAATTGGCTAATCACACGTTCGGAAACTCCGCTATCCGAAAACCCTAGCCCTCGACGTGGCACAAGGGAATCGAACTCATCAAAGAAAATCACTGAAGGAGACGCCATTCTTGCTTTTCTAAACACTTCTCGGATAGCTTTCTCGGATTCGCCTACCCATTTGCTGAAGACTTCGGGGCCTTTAATGGTGATGAAGTTGGCTTCGCTTTCAGTAGCCACCGCTCGAGCCAACAAAGTTTTTCCACAGCCAGGCGGTCCGTATAATAGAATTCCCTTTGGTGGGCGAATTCCTAAACGAGAAAATACTTCGGGGTTTTTGAGAGGCCACTCTACGGCTTCTCGAAGTTCTTGCTTAACTCCTTCCAAGCCTCCAATGTCTTCCCAGTGGATTGTTGGTACTTCGATGTAAACTTCCCGCATGGCTGTCGGCGTGATTTCCTTGTAAGCATTCGTAAAGTCTTCCATCCTAATCTCCATTTTTTCTAAAACGCTGGGTGGAATTCTTTCTTCTTCGAGATTAATTTCTGGCAAGTATCGTCGTAGAGCTTTCATCGCTGTTTCTCGACTCAGCGCCGCAAGGTCAGCGCCCGTATAGCCATGCGTTATCTCAGCCAGCTTCTTCAAATCAACATCCTTAGCCAATGGCATTCCGCGGGTGTGAATTTGTAATATTTCGAATCTCGCCGTCTTGTCGGGCACGCCGATTTCTATTTCCCTGTCAAAGCGTCCCGGTCTTCTAAGCGCAGGGTCAAGCGCGCCGGGTCGATTTGTAGCGCCGATGACTATGACGTTTCCTCTTCCGCCTAGCCCGTCCATTAACGCCAGCAATTGAGCGACGACCCTTCGTTCGACTTCGCCCGTGACTTCTTCTCTTTTCGGCGCAATGGCATCCAATTCGTCAATGAATATAATGCTGGGCGCGCTTTGTTGTGCTTGTTGGAAAATTTCTCGCAATCTTGCCTCTGATTCGCCGTAGAATTTGCTCATGATTTCTGGGCCGTTTATCGAGAAAAAGTTTGCTTCAGACTCGTTTGCGACCGCTCGAGCCAGCAACGTTTTTCCGCATCCTGGTGGTCCATGAAGCAAGACACCTTTTGGAGGTTCAATGCCCAAACGTTGAAAGATTTCCGGATGCCGAAGAGGTAGCTCCACCATTTCTCTAACACGTTGGATTTCCTCGTGCAAACCGCCAATGTCCTCGTAAGTTGTGCGTGGCACGCCCTTTGTCTCTGGAGCAGGTTCATTCATTATCTGAAGCGCGGTTGCGTGAGAAATGCGTACAATGCCGTGCGGTCTTGTTTTTATCACCGTGAAGGGAATTGCATGTCCAAGCATCATGACTAATGTAGTATCACCTTCCATGAACGTTCGTTCCATTAGACGATTCTTGACAAAGTTAGTAAAATCATCGTCCACGTTTAACCGCATATCCACTGGTGCAAGCACAACATGCGTAGCATCCTTTACCTTCGCAGGACGCGCTATGACGTACTCATTTATTGCCACACCAGCATTTTTTCGTGTAAAACGATGAATGCGTATTATGCCCTGGTCTT
>JAWBOF010000131.1:0-3888 GCA_038826685.1 Bathyarchaeia archaeon | reverse complement strand
TGTTAGGGTGATTCTCTCGATGGTGATGGCTCAGCCGAAAAAAGTTTTGCGGCCTCCGGGCGAGGAGAAAATAGGTGAGAAATTGCCGAACGCTGAGCATGTTACCTCGATTGCCATTGATTTTCTGAAAGGCCTCGGGAATAAGCGGGGTGTGAAGCCGAAGAAGGTTGCGTTGCAGGGGCAAAGGTATGTTGTAGAGTTGGAAATCGGGAAGAATAAAAACGCTGTTGTGCAGATAGAGGTTGCGACTCGAGAGATTAAGGAGTACGAGATTCAGAAGAAGGAAAAGGAAGCTTCTGGGATGGGGTTGCCGTTGTCACCGAAAACTTTGCTTATGGTTTGTGGCATAACTGTTTTGTTGTATGTTGTCCTGGAGTTTGTTAATGTCTCTGGTTTTTTGTTTGGGCGTTGAGTTTTAGAGTTTTCTTCTTCCGTGGCGGATTCTTTCTTCTTCCTGTGATTGGGCTTTATGTAGTTCTTCCATGTACCATGCTCGTTCCAGCGCATATTTGATTGCGAGTGCGATGCCTAGGCAGAGTAGCACGATGGCGATTAACGTGTATGATAATCCAAGGAGGCTGTATGGGTGGCTGGTGATTTGGTAGGGTATGAAGAGAAGCCAGCTTGGGTTTTGTGTAGTTGTTACTGTGATTAAGGTTCCGCCTGCTAAGAATATGGTGCCTGTGATTATGATTAGGCAGGCGATTGTTTCGTTGTGTCTTGATTCTTCGGCTTTTTCGTGTAGGTATTCTCTTAGTGACATTTGTTGCACTGGTGTTTGTTCAGTGTGGTGCGTGTTTAAGGTTTATCGTGGAATCCGAATAGTTGACGGGTTATGTTTGGTTTTCTGTGTTTTCTTTTTCCGGTGGAGGTTCTGGTGCGGTTGCCATGTTTTCTTCGGTTGGGGTAGCTGTGGACATTTCTATGCTTGGGGTTTGTTTAGCGGAGTGGAACAAATCTGGCGGAGGATATGGTGTGTTCATCGCTGTTGAGATTAGGTAGAGCGTCATGAAGGCATGTTGGTAGATTTTGTCGAGAAGTTTTGGAATTTTTGTTTCTGGGTCGATTTCGAGGAGTTTCTCTATTTCCGTGTCTTTTCCTTCGAGTGTGGCTGTGCCTTCGATGCCAAATTTTACGATACTAGGCTTCGTGCTGACTGTGAGAATGAAAATCACGTTGGCTTGGTTGCTTTTTCGTTCCTTTTCTTCTAGTTTAGCGCCGACGTCGAAAGTGATTTCGCCTTGCGGTGGTTTTTCGTTGAGTTTGATGGCGCTTATGCTATTGATGGTGACGGTTACTGAAACGTCGCTGATGAAGGCTGATGGCAAGCGTTGAATTCTCCGTTATAGTGTTGACTACTTGTGATTCAAAACTTCCCTTAACGGTTAATCTCATGTTTTGTGCGTAGCGTTGAGAGACGCACACGCTTGTTTTCAGGTTCTGAGAGCTGTGCGACGCGGTTCTAGGCATCTTCAATATACGATCCAATTAGGCGCCAATGTGAACAGAAGTTGTAGTTTCACTTTTTGGTTTAGGCTAGTTTTTGCGTGTTGTCATTCGATTGTTGTGATCATTGTTGGCGTGCCGAATATGCACGCGGTAGAAGCGGAAAGTCTGCGCAAAAGGGCTTATGATGCTTATTGTGGTTAGGATAAGAAGCTTAATGTTTCAGCCAGGTACTCGTTCCTGACAACTTAGCTCATTTTTTCATGAACATGCACGCGGAAAACGATAATCAAAATCATGGGTAAAGTCAACACAATCGTGAGATAAAACGGCAACTGAGACATCTGATTATACAGAAAATTGCCCAGCAGCATGCCGAAGCCAGTGGCGATGTAGCCCGCGAAATTTAGGAACCCTCTAACTTTGCCTCGGTTCTCGGGTTCTACGAGCTGCGCTGTAAGCGTCATTCCCGATGACATTACTAACAAGAACACCAAACTAAGCAGAGCCATAGCAACCATGACCCTGTAGAAATCGCCGTTGACAAAAATTAACAATGCCAATGCAAGAGTAAATGGGCCGAGCGTGAGTGGAACCTTAGCGCCAACTCTATCGATTAGTTTTCCTACGGGAAAAGAGGCAATCATCATAGTCAGCAAGAGCGGGATAAACGTGAGCCACCATAATTCTTCAGGGATTCCCAAAACGTCACGTGCGTAAATAGCGTTTATTACGTTAACGAGCGCGTTGGAAAACATGAACAGAATCTGAACCGACAACAACCACGGTACCGATCGGGGGACTACCTTCCAAACATTAACGCAGCATTCACGGATCGCTTGAGGATAAGAAGAAATGAAGTGACTGAAACGAATCGGATCGCCACCCTTTACCGTTTCTTTAAGCCTAAGCCGCCAAACAGCCGCCGTGAGGTAGAGGCCAATCACAATAAAGTACACGATGCGCATACTGTCAACTAACCCGAACCGCAACAACAAAAGCCCAGCAATAATGGGACCTGGCGTATTAAACGTGCCATGTATCATCTGAACCAATGAAAAACCCACCCCTCGACGCTCAGCAGGAAGCGAATCCTGCACCATCGCAAACAGAGCCGGCTGATAAATTAAGCAAAGCCCTTGAAGAATCGTGCCTATAAGAATAAAGTGCCACGACGGTGCCAACGCAAAGAAAACGTAAGAAAACGCCAAACCAAACGTCATCGTCGTGATCAACCAACGCCTCCCGTACTTATCCGCTAAATAACCACCCGGAAACGCCACAGCCGCCATCGCCAAAAAATTCGCAGCGCCAATAATTCCCAAAGCCATACCTGTCCCACCCAAAGCCTGCACGTAATACTGAAAATTCGGCACGGGCATCTCCATGGCAAGGTCCATTATCATCCAACTGATTATGAGAATGCGGTAGTTGCCTGAGATAAACGAGAACTCTCGCTTGAGGAAGCCCAAGATACCCATGTTTTGCCCCGTGTAGAGCGAAAAACAAAGGCGTCATTGGATATAAGGATTTAACTCTTGTGCCCGTTATGGTTTCTGCAGGTTTACAGATATACTTCTCTCTATCTGGTGTCCTTTTGGCAGCAGCGTTGTTTTGTGGTATTGAATCGTAAGACAGAATATTTAAATTCCGATTCCAACATAGAATAAGCCGTACAAAATAGGGAGTGTGGGCTATTTGACTCAAACCCAAGAAGAAAACCAACCAGCCGTAACAATGGGCTTCAGCCATCAAGGCCAGAAAAGAAAAGAGCAAATAGCCCTTATGAAAAAACTTCAGATAAGAACCCAACGCGACGACGCCAAATTTAACATTCAACTCGCAAAACAAATAAAACGCCAAACTTCTCCGCTAAAAGCAAAATACAACGTGGAAAGATACGACCTCGTCGGCGACTATGTTTTTCCAGAAAACGTTCAGAACCTAATTCCTAGCAACACTCCAGAGTACGTTGACCGCGGACACAACTACGTCGAACGCATCATCCGCGCGCTTTACTATTTTAAGCAGTGCGCTCTTATTGGGCCGAGCGGCACTGGAAAAACGCACATAGTCTATATCGTCGCGGAAATCTGTGGACTCCCAATTTGGGAAGTCAACTGTGGACTCCAGACCAGCAGTTATGATCTTTTTGGCAGGTACGTCGGCCTTGGTAAGGAGAATTGGATAGACGGACAAATCATTCAATGGTGCAAAATCGGCGGCATCCTTTATCTTGACGAGGCGAACATGATGAAACAGGACATCGCCACGAGGCTAAACCCTATACTCGACACCCGCGGGCATGTGGTTCTTACCGAGAAGGATAACGAGGTCGTAAGCCGCCATCCAACGGGCTACCTAATCATCTCTATGAACCCATTCTCCGCAGAATTCGTTGGCACCAAACCCCTTAACGCTGCTTTGAGGCGACGTATGGCG
>JAWBOF010000130.1:0-3903 GCA_038826685.1 Bathyarchaeia archaeon | reverse complement strand
AGCGACTCCGGCGAGTACGTAAAATATTAAGAATATGAAAATTGGCAGGCTTTCAATTTTTAGTTTCGACTTTAAATCCATCGTTAAAGCCTCACATGTTTGTCTAATCGCTATAGGCAACAAAGTAATAAATTTATTCTTTTTGTAGACACCAACAAAATGCACGTGGTTTTTATTTTTGGCATGCAACAATGATTCATGGCGGGTTCGCATGTTTTAGCGTAAATTCTCGTGGCCGGTTTGCTTGTTTAACGATATTTTTTTATAACACAGTAAAGCATCCTTTCGCTATTCAAGGGAAGAAACGTGGCTAACAATTCAGGCGTAAAAATAGTGCTTACTGCTTCCGCTACTGAGATGAGCGACTTCTTTAACAGTCCCTTCATGGCGTTTGTGGCAGGATTCGCCAAGGGCCCTTTGCCGTTGTGGTTTGTTAGGAAGAAACTATATCCGCCGGTGGAGCGGACAAGCGACGGAAGAGCAAAGTATGCGCCGTATGGATTGCGAAAAATAGAGGCAGTTCTTTTAGAGAACGGTTTTGATGAATCAGAAGTGGCGTTAGTTCATCCATTTGACCTCGATGCCTTTATTGGACCCAACACGAAAGCAGTGGGCATATCCTCAATGGACCCGACAGGAATGGGTTACGTCAGCAAAACATACTCCTCAATAATTGGCGGCGGCGTGCCCCTGAACGCCATCGAGTTCAAGGCGCTGGTGCAACACCCAAGCATAAAAAAACACAAGCCGAAAGTGATCGTGGGTGGTTTTGGCGCTTGGCAACTTGAACGACAGAAAGTGGCAGAAAGCTACGGCGTGGATTGTGTGGTCATCGGCGAGGGAGAAGGAATCGTGAAAGAAATCTTCGAAAAAGCCGTCAACGGAGAGCCTCTTTCCCGCGTTGTTAGAATTAAGAAAAATTCAAAAAATGAAAACGTACCGTGCATTAGGCACGCTGCGATTCATGGATGCGTAGAAATTTCTCGAGGTTGCGGTCGGAACTGCCAGTTCTGTACGCCTACTATGCAGACAAAACGCGACGTGCCTTTGGAAAGGATTATGCAAGAAGTGGAAATAACAACACGTGAAGGTTGTTCTCAAATTACGCTTGCGACTGAAGATCTTTTTCTATACGGCTCGAAAGACAAACAATTTGTTCCTAACAAGAAAGCAGTTCTAGGCCTTGTCAAAAGCATAACAACTAATCCTAAGGTTAAGGCTATCCAACCCGCACACATGTCGTTGGCGCCTGTTGTCTACGATCCCGCGATGGTTAAGGAAGTTGCGGAGGTTTTGGTAGAGTATAACTGGTACCGCCATGAAAAAAAGCCTATTGTGACGTCTGAAACGGGCATCGAGACGGGAAGTGTGAGGCTCATGCGGAAGTATATGGCGGGTAAGATGCTTCCCTTTAAGCCCGAACAGTGGAAAGAAATCGTCAACGAAGCCTTCGGAATATTGAACGACAATCGTTGGTATCCGCTTGCCACTTTAATAGTCGGTCTCCCAGACGAAAATGAAGAAGACGTAATCGAAACACTCGAGTTAATGGATGACCTAAAAGACCATCAAGCCTTCTATGTTCCCTTGCTTTTCGTTCCTCTGGAGAATTGTTTACTAATGAACAAACGCGGTGCAGAAATCGACTCGCTTACCAAAGCACGCTGGGAACTTATAACACGTTGCTGGGAATACAACATAAGAATCTGGCGAGATACGTTTCTACTGGATCGAATTCGCAGCCCAACGCTTTACAAACTCATCAGCAAGATAGCGCTTCCGTTTGCAGCGAGAGTGGCTGAAGCTTATTATGAAGTGAAACATGGTCGAGAAGTGGCTGACGCGATTCGAAAGATGGCAATCGCTTACCAGTGCGATTGAGATATAAAGACAAACACCAGCTAACTAGTGAGGAAGTGCATAAAATCACTGAGTTAAAATTTGTTGATGCACATATCCACTTAACTGACCCGGAATACGCTGGAATAGTGGACAAGTTAATCGAAGACGCTGTTCAGTCTAACGTTGTCGCCTTAATCTCAAATTCCATGAACCTCGGAACCAGTCTACAAAATCTAAAACTTGCCCAAAAACACTCAGGCCTCGTTTACGCAGCGTTGGGAATCCACCCGTGGAACGTTAACGAGTTGGCGCCCAACGAATTAGAAGAAACAGTCAAACTGATTCTCAGCCATACAAAAGATGAAACTACTATTGCAGTAGGCGAGATTGGATTGGATCCGAAGTACTTGGAAAAAGCCAAAGACAAAACTGAACTACGAGGGCTTCAACATAAGGTGTTCCACGAGATGCTTAGAATAGCCGAGAAAACTTCTTTGCCAGTCATAATACACTCGCGAGGGGCAACCGTGCAAGTCACGGACATTCTTCCCTCATACAACGTGAAACGCGTTATGCTGCACTGGTTCAGTCAACCTCTCGAACTACTTCCAGAAATCATTAGTCGCGGCTACTACATAACCGAGGGCCCGCCAGTTGCCTACTCGAAGAGCACGCAAGAAATCATAAGAGAAATACCGTTGGCTAATTTGCTTATTGAAACAGACGGTCCAGTGCGTTATTTTGGAAAGCCTTTCAAGGGCAAAACTACCACCCCCGCATTTATTCCAGAAATTGTAGACTTTGTGGCAGAGTTGAAAAACATGAAAAAAGACGATGTCGCGCAACAGATATATCAAAACTCCATCGACTTTTTCGCACCAAAACTTAACCCTAAACAATAAAACGTGCGTTTCTAACCACAAGCAATAAAAGGCAGTTAAAGGATGCAGAATACACCATCCTAAGGGTTGCAATTAAGCATACGTTGATATGAAGGAGAATAACAGGGCTTGGGAAAAGTACGACCTGAACAAGTAAAAAAAATAGCCAGAGAATTAGTTAGACGTTACTCTGACCACTTCAGCACAAATTTTGAGGAAAACAAAAAAGCCGTCTCACGCCTTGTCCACGTGTATTCGCCCAGAATGAAGAACAGAATAGCAGGCTACGTCACACGGTTGATGGTCATAGCCAAGCACGTTGAAGCCACAGAAACTGGACCCGCAGAGGAAGTACCTATTTCTGAAGAAGAGGCTGAATAACATTTTTAAAAGCCTTCTCAACTATTCATAACAAAACAGAGGCGCACTGAAAATTGGTTATGATCGATGGCTACAGAAAAGGATGGGCGTTACGTTATTTGCGCGAAGCCAAAGCAGAACTAACCGCGGCGCAGAAGATGCCCTACATGGCGCCAGGCTTGATTATTGAGGCCATGCGGAAAGCGCAAGTAGCCATCTACTATAGCTTAGGTGAGCCAGCGTTCATCGAAGGCATCGTGCACCAGACGCTGGGAAAGAAGCAAGCCATCAACGACCCCGTGTTGCGGTGTCTTGTTGAAATCGAACGCTCGATACAGCAAATCTCGCAAACTGAAGATGTTGAAGTGAAAAAAGCCATCAAACACGTAGACAGCCTCGTCCAAATCGCGGAAGAAATAATCGAATTGTTCACAGAAGAAAAAGACGGACACAGTTAAGTTTTCATAAAAAAAGAAATGCGCAGAAGCTATAGTTTTTCTACAGCTTCTCGTATGCGGTTAAGGGCTGTTTTTATGTTTTCAATCGAGTTTGCGAACGACAGTCTTAGGTGGCCTTCGCCGTATGAGCCGAACGCCGTGCCTGACAGAGTAGCGACGCCTGCGGTGTTCAGTAGGTAATCCGAAAGTTCCTTGCCTTTTTTGCCTGTCTTTTTTATGTTGGGAAACACGTAGAAGGCGCCGTGGGGTTTTTTGCAACTAAAGCCTTTGATTTTGTTTAAGCCGTCGACTATGACTTCTCGGCGTCGTTTGAATTCAGCGACCATTTTCTCAGCTTCATCTTGTGGTCCCCGCAGCGCTTC
>JAWBOF010000129.1:0-3913 GCA_038826685.1 Bathyarchaeia archaeon | reverse complement strand
TGGTGTGTTGATTCTTGATCCTGAAAAGGTCGGTGAAGTTGCTACAAAAGTTGCCTTACAGGTAGCTCCACTTAGGAAGAAGTTCAAAACATTACCAGAAACCGACGAAATCATCCAAAAATCAAAAGAATGCAGGCAATGTGAGGATTGTAGAAGAGCTTGCCCCCAAGACTTGCACATTCCAGAAGCAATTAAAGCAGCAAGCCAAGGAGACTTGACTAAGCTTGCGGACTTGTATGAATTGTGTATTGGCTGTGGCAGATGCGAGGAAGCATGCCCCATCGACTTGATGATCCACAGTTTTATCGTGAAGGCTGGAGAGAAGCAACTGAAGCAAGAGACCTACAAAATCCGCTGTGGCAGAGGCGCCATCCAAGATGTGGAAATAAGAAACGTCGGCAGCCCCATCGTATTCGGCGAAATTCCAGGCGTTGTCGCAGTCGTGGGATGCGCAAATTATCCAAAGGGCGGAGAAGAAGTTGCGGAAATATGTAAGGAATTCGCTAACAGACGCTTCATAGTCGTCACGAGTGGATGCGCCGCAATGTCTGCGGCTATGACAAAAGACGATGAAGGAAAAACACCATACGAAGAATACACAGGCGAATTCACTGCAGGCGGAATCATAAACGTCGGCTCTTGCGTAGCAAACTCCCACATCGCCGGCGCCGCAATAAAAATCGCCAACATATTCGCCAAGCGAAATTTGAGGGCAAACTACGAGGAAATCGCCGACTACATACATAACCGCGTCGGAGCAGTAGGCCTCGCGTGGGGCGCTTATTCGCAAAAAGCAGCATCAATAGCAGCCGGTTTCTGGCGTCTCGGGGTTCCGGTTATCGTTGGTCCTCACGGGTCGAAGTATCGGCGTATGCTTCTTGGAAGAGCTGACAAAGAGGAAGACTGGTACGTGCTCGATGCGAGAACGGGTGAAAAGGTGTACGTTGGCCCAGCACCGGAGCATTTGTTCTACGCGGCTGAGACGAAAGAAGAGGCCATGGTTATGATAGCAAAACTTTGCATGCGACCGAATGACACGACCAAGGGACGGGCTATTAAACTGACGCATTACATTGACTTGCACAAGCGGTTGTTTGGCACAATGCCCGAAGACATACACTTGTTCGTTCGCACCGTAGCCGACATTCCTGTTACAATGAAGGACGAAATCATAAAAATCCTCGAAAAGGAAAAATG
Organism: Bathyarchaeia archaeon; assembly: GCA_038826685.1. GTDB lineage: Archaea > Thermoproteota > Bathyarchaeia > Bathyarchaeales > SOJC01 > JABFQO01. The sequence goes on along the minus strand of JAWBOF010000129.1, from coordinate 2,716 downwards.
GAAAGAAACCGTCATTCCCGACCCCACACTTTTGCCTAGACTTGTAAGAAAAAGAAAGGAGTGACCAAAAATGGCAACAGCAGAACCTTGGCAAACAGCAGAAGTTCCTGGACCGAAAAAAGCTTTTATCATAGCAAAGGCTGACGTGGCGGCTAAGATGATAAACAAGGCAAAACGTCCAGTTTTAATTGTCGGTTCTAAAGCCGTGGAAATAGACTTTGGAGACAAGAAACTGATAGATTACATAATCGAATTGGCAAAAAAAGGCAAAATTCCCGTCATAGCCACCGCCCACATGGTTAACGAGTTCTTAAAAAGAGATTACAAGCCAAAAGGCTGGATGCCCGCCGTAGATATCGGCAACAGGCTCACCGACCCCGAATGGCAAGGGCTGGACGGCAAGGGACAGTATGATTTAGCCTTGTTTGTAGGGCTTCCGTACTACATGGAGTGGACCATACTTTCTGGGCTTAAGCACTTTGCACCAAACCTTAAAACCATAACATTGGATAACACCTACCAGCCACACGCGAGTTGGTCTTTCCCAAACACCAAAGTGAAGGATTGGGAGGAAAATCTTAAGGTCATAATTGACAATCTTGGAGGAGAATAAGAAGGATGTCCATGTTTAAAGACATACCCGTCGACGTCGGCGTCATCTACGAGGGCGAAAGAATCCGCAGAAAAGACATGCACGTCGAACTCGGCGGACCAGACGTCAAAGAAAAATTCGAACTCGCAAGAGTGCGAAAACCCGAAGAAATCGAGGACGAAAAAGTCGTCATCATCGGACCCGACATAAAAGACATGCAAGAAAACGGAAGCTACCCCTTTGGTATACTCGTCGAAGTCGCCGGCGCGAAGCTAGAACCAGAATTGGAAGGCGTAATCGAACGCCGCATACATGCCTACTGCAACTTCATCGAGGGCTTCATGCACCTCAACCAACGCTACGACATTTGGCTTAGGCTAAGCAAAAAATCGTTCCAAAAGGGTCTCAACTCGTTTGAACTAATCGGCAAAGTCTTGTTCAGGCTTTTCAAGAGCGAACTCCCAATAATCGAAAAAATGCAAATCACCTTCATTACCGACGCGGAAAAAGTAAAAGCACTGTACGACGAGGCTTTGCAGATTTACGACGCCCGAGACGCTAAAGCAAGAGGCTTAAAGGACGAGGAAGTCGACAAGTTTTACGGATGCGTACTTTGCCAATCTTTCGCGCCCACCCACGTCTGCGTAATCACGCCGCAAAGATACTCGAACTGCGGCGCTATCAGCTGGTTCGATGGCAGAGCCGCAGCCAGCATAGACCCGAAAGGCCCCGTGTTCACAATCGAAAAAGGCGAACTTATTGACCCCGTTAAAGGCGAATTCTCGGGGATAAATGATGTCGTGAAGAAAAAGTCGTTGGGCGAAGTTACAAGAGTTTGGCTTTACACGGCTTTTGGCTATCCTCACACATCATGCGGCTGCTTCGAAGGGGTGGCTTTTTACATTCCCGAAGTGGACGGTTTCGGCATAATGCACCGTGGCTTTAAGGACATTGCCGTAAACGGGTTGCCTTTCTCCACAGTCGCTGATTCCACAGCAGGAGGACGCCAGATCGACGGATTCCACGGCATCTCCATCGAATACATGCGTTCTCCAAAGTTTCTCAGCGCCGACGGTGGATGGAACCGTGTGGTCTGGTTGCCCAAGGAAGTTAAGGAACGCGTGAAAAACTTCATACCCAAAGAACTTGTAGACAAAATTGCCACAGAAGAAGAAGCAAAAACCATCGACGAACTGAAGACGTTCCTAAAAGACCGTGTACACCCTGTTGTGGAGCGCTGGAAAGAGGAAGCAGTCGCGGTGGAAGAAGCGGTGCCCACAGAGGCAAAGGAAGAAGCACCCGCAATGCCCGTAATTACAGCGTCCACTCTACCCATAGCCGCAGGCGGTTTCAAGATAATCCTAAAAGACGCAAAAATCTACGCCAAAAAAGTCATCATAAGGCAAGAGAAGAGCGAAAAAACCGAAAAAAGGTGAAGACCTTGCCTAAGAAGGAAAAAGAGAAAGAAGAAACAGCCCTAGGACTGAAATTAAGCCCACGTTTACTGGAAATTCTGGCGAAACTTCAGGAAATCGAGCTTGAAGATTTCGAAATGAACGTCGGAGACTTGGAAATCTGGATACAGCCCGGCACAGTTGCCACACCAATCGTTGCTCCCGGCGTTGCTCCGCAAAAACTGGCTCCGCCAGCGCTTAGAGCAAAACCGACCCAACTTCTCGAAGCTGAGTTTATTCCGCCAATCGAAACCTACTCGGGCAAAGTTGTTGAGGTTAAGCTTGGCGCCACGAAAGGCGAAGGCGGAACCCGTGGAAAATCCTTCGTAATCGGCGGCGAAACCGCGCCTGCGTTTTACAGTTTTGAACGACCAATGCCTAATCCTCCGGTTGTAACTATGGATGTTTTTGACATGAAAGTGCCCTTGGCTAAGGCGGTGAAGATGCATGTGAAAGAGGTTCTGGACGACCCAGCAGCTTGGGCAAAGTTGGCGGTGGAAAAGTTTGGCGCCGACATGATAACCGTGCACTTGATCAGCATCGACCCGCTAATCAAGAACGCTTCACCCAAAGAAGCCGTAAAAACTGTTGAGCAAGTAGCACAAGCGGTTGATGTGCCGCTCGTGATCGGGGGATGCGGAGATCCTGTCAAAGATGCTGACGTCTTCGA
>JAWBOF010000128.1:0-3924 GCA_038826685.1 Bathyarchaeia archaeon | reverse complement strand
GGTAGTTCAGCCTGGTACGAACGCCTGATTCGCAATCAGGAAGCCGCGGGTTCAAATCCCGCCCGGTCCACATGTACGGGACATTTGTACACAGGGAAGACAAAGAGAGAACTTACTGGCTTGGATACCACAATGAAAAATATCGAAAAATTACAGTTTTTCAAGGTTGTTTATACCAAGCAGAAGTTGGAGTTTTTGATTTTCCCTTTATGATCGATGACTACCTCGAATTTTTCCATCCACGGGTGACCACCCACGTCGATTGGGCACGTGCCTTTCACTACCCAAGCTTCTTCCCTTTGCTCCGCGGAAACAATGTCAACCTTATCCACGTTCTTCCTCTTTTTCACATAATCTATGGTGATGTTCTGAATTTCTTTAGGGCTAACCATAGCATTTTTCACCTTTTGAGGCATATTTAGTATCGGGTTAAATTAAGAGTTATGAATAGATGATTAATAGTAAAACTCATTTTCCCTACTCTCTAAAGTACACACAAAAAGTAGGTAACACGATCAGATTCCGAACAACCTAGATTAAAGGAAGGATTCCAAAATCGCATGAACCGATGCTTTGTGAAGCTTCTTTCCTTGCTCTATTCTCCGGCTACAGAGGTTGAAGCCGCCTAATGCCTCCAGCGTCAATGAAGGCACATCGTGATAAAGTGGATAATAAGTTTCGAGGACACCTTCGTTTACTGCCAACATTCTACCGTTCATTCCCGGCCACAAACCGTTGATTTTTGCAGGTTTTCCACCGGCTTCTCTCACAGCGTTTATGGCGATTTTACCTAGTTTATAGCATGTCCTTTGAATTTCTGGCTTTATTTTTGGGTGCGTAGAGATTGCCGGGCAAAAGTCGTGGAATGTTTTTTGGAGGATGAAGTATCTGTACGCAGGATAGAAATTGTGTAGGTCTATGATGAGGTGTGGTTGGATACGTTTCACCGTGTTGTATATTGCTTGTGCTTCGGCGGTTTTTCTTTTTTTGTGGTCTCGGTTGATGTCGCCTCTATACGGCCTGTTCGACCTTGCCGCGTAAGAAGTAAGTAAGCTGGTTTTGTTTTTTCTGCAAAGATGTTCGAAGATTTTAGCGCCGTCGGGGTTCGCGATTGGTATTATGTAAAGTTTTGTTTTTTCTTTTATGCGCTGGTGCTCCTTCGTTGCGGGATTTTGGATTTCTTTAACATACTCCAGCATGGCTTCGGTTGACGTGGGTTCGTTTCCATGCTGGCGACAGACAATTAGGACGCGTTTGTCGCCTTTGCCTACTGATGTCATGAGTATTTTGTTTCCATGCTTAGACAAGCCGATTTCTTCAACAGCAACGTCTTTTTTCTTTAGCTTTAAGCATTCATCTATAGCTTCTTTGTAGGTGTGCAAGGGGGTTTCACGCGATTTTTTAGAAGATTGTAGTGTCGGGTTTGGCTTGTTAAAACTTTCTATAGTTTTCTACGTGATGTTTCTCGATGCTCTTCTGCATTTCTTTCATAGACGATTTATGCGTGTATAAGAATGCGTGATTGTGTAGACTTTGCTATAGCGGGATGTTTGCGTGTTTTTTGGGCGGTCTGGCTTCACGTTTTGTTGCCAGCATTTCTAGGGCGCTTATGAGTTTTGGTCGTGTTTCAGCAGGGTCGATGACGTCGTCTATGTAGCCTTTCTGTGCGGCAATGTATGGGCTTGCAAACTTCTCTCTGTATTCTTTGATCAGTTCTTGAAGTTTCTTCTCAGGGTCTTTTGCTTCGGCGATTTCTTTTCTGAAGATAATGTTGATTGCGCCGCGTGGTCCCATGACTGCGGTTTCCGCCGTTGGCCAAGCATAGTTAATGTCTGCTCGCGAGTGCTTGCTGCCCATAACGTCGTACGCGCCTCCGTATGCTTTACGCAAAATAACAGTAATCTTAGGCACGGTGGCTTCGCAATATGCATACAACAGTTTAGAGCCATGCCGGATAATGCCCCCGTGCTCTTGTTCTATGCCGGGAAGGAAACCGGGCACGTCTTCGAACGTGATAATTGGGATGTTAAACGCGTCGCAGAACCTGACAAAACGTCCGGCTTTAACGGAAGAATTGATGTCCAAGGCGCCAGCGTAATATTTTGGCTGGTTAGCCACGATGCCCACGGAATGTCCGTTTAACCTTGCAAAACCTATAACTATGTTTGGTGCCCATAAGGCTTGAACTTCGAAAAACTCGCCGTTGTCCACTACACTGGTGATGACGTCTTTAACGTCGTACGGCTTGTCCGGATCGTCTGGAATTATCTCAGCCAAGTGCTCGTCCGTGCGGTTCGGGTCGTCGCCGGTGTCCATGATCGGTGGGTCTTCCATGTTATTCTGCGGCAAGTAGCTAAGCAGTTTTTTGATGATCTGCATGCAGTCTTCTTCTTTTTCTGCAACAAAATGTGCAACTCCGCTGGTGGTGTTATGTACCATGGCGCCGCCGAGTTCTTCAAAAGTTGCCTCTTGACCTAGTACTGTTTTGATAACTTCTGGACCCGTAATGAACATGTGACTCGTGCCTTTTACCATTACAATAAAATCAGTCAATGCAGGACTGTAAACGGCGCCGCCCGCGCAAGGACCCATTATGGCGGAAATTTGCGGAATCACGCCTGATGCTATGACGTTTCGAAAGAAGATGTCGCCGTATCCTGCTAAACTCGCTACTCCTTCCTGAATTCTCGCGCCGCCAGAATCGTTCAACCCGATGACTGGTGCCCCAACCTTCATCGCCAAATCCATCACTTTGCAAACTTTCTTCGCGAACATTTCGCCTAAAGAACCGCCGAAAACCGTGAAATCCTGCGAAAAGATGTACACGAGCCTGCCGTCGATTGTGCCATAACCAGTGACCACGCCATCTCCGAGGATTTTTTGTTTTTCCATGCCAAAATCCGTGCACTGGTGCACGATGAACGGGTCGAGTTCCACAAAACTGCCTGCGTCTAAAAGTAAGTCTATGCGTTCTCTGGCAGTGAGTTTACCTTTCTCGTGCTGTTTGTCGATTCGGTCTTTTCCGCCACCTAATTTCGCTTCTTCGTGAAGCTTACGGGCACGTTCAATTTTTTCTTTAACGGTTGGTTCCTTCGAACTCAACACAACCTCGCTCCCAAACTTTGTAAACATATTGCCCGACTTGGATATTTAAACCCGCATCATGGAAAAACATAATTTAGGGCGTTCTATAACACCCTTTGTAGGCTAAAAACAAAGTGTGAAGCAAGAATGTTGCGTTTCTTTAATACCTTAACTCGTAGAAAGATGAAATTTGTTCCTATCGAAAAAGGCAAGGTGAAGATGTACACGTGCGGGCCGACGGTTTATGATTTTGCTCACATCGGCAATTTTCGCACGTACGTGTTTCAGGACATTTTACGGCGATGGTTGGAATACCGTGGCTATAAAGTGACTCAAGTCATGAACCTCACCGACGTGGACGACCGAACCATAAACGCTTCAAGACAACTAGGCATTCCTCTTAACCAACACACGCAACGGTACATCGACGCCTTCTTCGACCACATGCAACGCTTGAACATCGAAAAAGCCGAGCACTATCCCCGTGCTACTCAACACATACCTGAAATGGTTGCGCTGGTTAAAAAATTACTGGAGAAAGGCTACGCCTACAAAGCCGAGGACGGAAGCATATACTACAACATTCGAAAATTCAAAGGCTACGGCAAACTTTCAAAAATCAAACTGAAACAACTCAAAATCGGCGCCCGCGTGAAAGTTGACTCCTACGAGAAAGAACAGGCGTGGGATTTTGCTTTGTGGAAGGCTTGGGACCAAAACGACGGCGACGTGTATTGGGAAACCGAGATCGGTAAAGGCAGACCAGGCTGGCACCTTGAATGCTCAGTAATGTCTATGAAATACTTGGGCGAAACCATTGACATCCACAGCGGCGGCGTC
>JAWBOF010000127.1:0-3946 GCA_038826685.1 Bathyarchaeia archaeon | reverse complement strand
TGTGCCGGGTGTGGCAGCAATTGTTTGTTGGGGCATTTTTTGGTGGTATTTTGAAACGGATGCTTCGCATGTTGGGTTGCCGTTTAGGACGCTGTTTGCTGCTGCGAGGGTGCCTCTTTTTTGTGTTGTGCCTCGTGTCATGGCTTCGATGAGTACTTCGGCGTCTGTGTAGTGATCTGGGTGTGAGTGGCTTATGAGGATGGCGTTGATTTTTTGCGGGTTTAAGCCGGCGTTTATTGAGTGAATTAGTGCGCCGGGGCCTGGGTCGAGGTGAATGTTTGTTTTGGCGTCTTCTGTGATTATGCGGATGCCTGCGGTTCGGCGTTTTTGGGTTATTGTGGCGAATCTTCCTCCGCCCGTGCCGAGAAAACGCAATGTTACTGGGTTTGGCATGGGTAAGGCTATTGTGTTTTGTGTGTTTTTGGTTTTCTGTTTGGGCTGTGGGCTGCTCGGCGCTGTTCTAGACCCTCTTCCATATATGATCCAATTAGGCTCCAAATATGCCCCAAATATGATGGGGGAACCAGTGGTTCTCTTTTGGATAGCTTGATGGTTTTGTGGTAGGTGCGTTTTTGCCAGTTTTCTTTGCTTCTCCAAATTGTGTGTAGTTTTTTTGACGTGTAAAAGATGATATGCTAAGCATGAATGTGTTCTATACATTAGATGGGTTAGTCATGAGAATCGGCTTCTTTGTTTGGGAGTACCCGCCTTCCGTGGTAGGCGGACTTGGTACGTATGCTGAATACATTACCCGCGAGTTTGTCGCCATGGGACACGATGTCACGGTTTTCACCATGAACACAGGAAACCAGAAAACACGAGAAGTGTTCAAGGGCGTCGAGATTCACCGTCCCTTGAACGCCGACGTAAGCAACGTATTTCCCATGTTCGTAACTGAAGACCTCAAAAAATGGGGCACAAACATCCGCTTCTTCAACGACATCTTCATCTACAACGTCCTCAGCGCCACAAAATTCATCAACAGCCTAATCAAGAAAGAAGGCAACAAATTTGACATCGCCTGCGTCCACGACTGGCTAAGCAGCATTTCGGGCATAATCGTCAAAAACCAAACAAAAATCCCAGTAGTATTCCACGTGCACAGCACCGAATGGGGCAGAAGCGGCAGCAAAGGATCAGAAGTAGTTTCACACCTCGAAGCCGCCACCGCAGAAGCCGCCGATCACATCATCACAGTCAGTCACGCGATGAGAGAAGACCTCATAAGACACGGCTGGCCAGGACAAAAAATCAGCGTAGTTTGGAACGGAGTCGACCCAGAACGATACAACCCCGAAAAATACTCAAAAGAAGACGTGCAAAAAATCCGCGAAAAATACGGCATACCGGAAAACGGAAAAATGCTCTTCTTCCTCGGCAGGCTTACCTGGGTGAAAGGTGTAAGAAATCTGGTTCAAGCAATGCCTCTCGTGTTGAAGGAATACCCTAACACGAAACTCGTGATCTTAGGCAAGGGGGAAGAACAAAAAGACATCACTGAAACCGCCCACCGATTAGGAATCGCTGGAAACGTGTTAACGTGTTTCGACTTTCTCCCAGAAGAAGAAAGAATCCTGCATTATGCAGCGTCAGACGTGTGCATTTTCCCATCAGTTTACGAACCCTTCGGCATAGTAAGCCTAGAAGCAATGTCCATGGCCAAGCCGCTCGTCGTCGGCGCCCAAGGAGTGGTAGGCTTCAAAGAACAAGTAATGTCTTCCGGACCAGAACAAAACGGCATTCACATAAACGGAAACGACCCCGCAGACATTGCTTGGGGAATAAAAGAAGTCCTAAAGGACGAAGACAGAGCCAAACGCTGGGGCAAAAACGGAAGAAGACGCGTAATAAAATATTTCACGTGGAGAGAAGCGGCTGAACAAACCCTGCAAATCTACGAAACAGTACAATCAAACAAATCCGAACCCAAACTCAATCTTTCATGCGAAATGGCAACCCAAAAATCAATAGCCTAAAGCAAAGTTAAAACCCAGTAGAAAACCGCAAAACACAACGGCAACAAAACAACAAAACAAACTTTCATACACTTTCTTCGCGAAGCTTTCGCTCGTTTACGCCAACATTCCACATGAAAAGGTTTCACCCATTTAACACCCCACTCTGCGATTCTAAATTCTTTCAAGACCATTTCGTGCTGGTTTTCAATTTCTTTCCCGCATTCGTAACAAACCCGCATACAAACGCACTCCATAATGCCTTCGCTGGAAAGACGGACATAAACTCTATGAAGCTAAAATCAATATTCAAGGTCAATTTTGCAAAAACATCGATAAGAAACCATGATTATTTAGAAAGAAGGTTGGAAGAGGGCGTGTTTATAGGGAGAAGATTGACTTTTTCTTTTCTTGCTCTTTGTCTGGTTTCTTCTGTTCAACTGGAGCCATTTCTTTAGGCGGTATCACGACCTCGGTTGGTGGTTCACGCGCTGTTTCTTCTTGCTTCTTTGGTGCTTCGTGGTGTGGCTTCTCTTTTTTCTCTGCTTTCTTGGTTTGTTTCTGTGTCTCCTTCTCTGCTTGAACCTGCTTCGGCCGCGTTTGCTTCACAAACACTGGATGCGCGTAGAGTCCTTTTTTGTCGCCGATTTGTAGGTAATCCCACTCGTACAAGTCAACTTCGATGACGTTTGTGTTTTCGACGACGTTGCGAAGGTTTGACGAGAAACTCGGCGCTAGAAGAATCAGTCTCGGCGTAGCGCTTTCGTTTATTTTCGCTTCTTTGTGTGCAGCTTTCAGCATCGGTTTCACTGTGTCCACATAGTTGAGGCATCTTAAACCCTCAAAGAACATGTTGTCCTCTTCAGTGGTGCTGAGCTGCATCACCACCAGCCTGCCGTCAGAGTCGTAGGCTAGAATGTCTAGGTTGGTTTTTGGGTCGATTTTGATGTTGTTGTAGACGACTGTAAGACCATTTTCGATGGCGTTTATCTCTTCCATAACGATTTTTTCTAGTTCTTGTTTATCTTTTACACTAATTTGTTCTATTGGCATTTTGTCTTTTCTCCGTCTGCATGAAAAATTGCCCGACTTTTAATAAATAAATTATGAACTCGGAATCAGAATTGCGCATATACGGTGCGGTGTTCGTTCTTGGGCTATCAGACAACGCGAAACTGCTTGGCTTAAACATGCTTCTTCTAGGTCTAGGTAGTTTTCTCACCGCTTCCAAGCGATTGGAAATAGTTTAGTGATAAGGACGCGTGCCGCTGTGGTGTTGGAATTTTTGAGAATAATTTTGAAGAAGAAAAGAGTCAGCGGCGTGCTAAGGTCAGATTGCTTCGACTTTGGTTACTTCTGGGATTTTTCGTTTTAGGTAACTTTCGACGCCCATTTGAATGGTCATCGTCGACATTGGACAGCCTGCGCATGCTCCCTTCAGTTTCACTTTGACTACTCCGTCTTTAACGTCCACGAATTCGATGTCTCCGCCGTCCGCTTGCAACCGCGGTCGTATCTCACCCAGCGCCTTTTGAACCTTCTCTTTAACCGTTTCATTCATGTTCATTCACGGCTTGAAACATTGTCTGAAGGCAAATAAAAACTTGTTCATAAACGTAAACCCCACAGTGGGACTCGAACCTTCTGCAGAAAGCAGACATTTTGGAATTGTGCGTTTTGGCATGTCAATGGTCGTTTAAGTCTTAAATAGGGTAACATGCAAAACATAAGACCGAGGGAAAAATTTGGTAGCCCAAAAATATGTAACCGCCATAGGAATGATAATAATCGCAGTCATAGCGTTCGCGGTAGGTCTGTATACAAGTCCTTATGTGATTCACTCGTTAGGGGTACCCGAAGATCCAGTTTGGAATAACATCGTAAGCACGGGCATAATCAGAGTCGGCACGGAACCGGGATGGCCACCATATGAGTTTCTTAATGAAACAACAAACGAAATCGTCGGATTTGAAGTGGAATTAATGGAAATG
>JAWBOF010000126.1:0-3967 GCA_038826685.1 Bathyarchaeia archaeon | reverse complement strand
CTCCCTGAACAACAGCATAGCCCGTTACGCCAAGTGCTGGTCCGTTGAAAAAGTTGTTTTCAAGAATAACGGCGCCGCTTGCATTGTAGACTGTGTGAACTTGTTTTTGGTTTATGAAAAATTCGCGCAGTCCATCGCTAGCGTAAGAGGGTATGACAAGGTATCGATAGCCGAATGCACCGAGCATTTTCATGAAATCGTCAGTGATTTTGTAGGGGGCCACTCGGTTGCGTAAGTAATCCACGAACAGTCGCGATAGAGATTCCCAGCCGCCATCTTGAAGCGTCGGTTTGTCGGTTAAAAAAGAACTGTCCGCGCCATATTCATGCGTCCAGCCAAGACCGCCGATCATAGCACCGTCAGCGAAATCGACAGGTTGTTGCCCGACCGTTACCACTTTAAAATTGCCCGTCTGGCTACCTATCCACAAGTAAGGAACCAAATAACTCTGAGGCGGAGTGTTAACCTGCAAACCGTGGCCAACAATGTAGTATCCCTCAAACACGGAAGCCACAAAAACCAGAAGCAAAAACAACACGCCTAACCTCAGCAAAAACTTGTGAAAACGTGTGACAACCGTGTTCACCGCGTCAACGGACACAGAATACACGCGCCCAAAAGAGTTCTTGTTGCCACTGGCTCTCACAGTGAACACGACGTTTTCAACCGGCGCCCTCATTCTCTTCTCAACATAATCAATAACGCCACTCACAAAAAGCGAGACAAAAAAAGCATGCGACAAAGCAGCAATCATTATCCACCTGCTTATCGCACGGAAAACGGCAAAGTGTGGGATGTTATGCCACGCCCAGATGAAAAAGTCACCAAAAGGCGGGTTTGGTCCCATGCTCATGAATACGGCGAGAACCGTAGAAAAGGCAAAGAAAAGGGTGTACCTGTCACGGCGAACAAGCAAGATGCAGTAGGCTAACGCGAAAATAAACGTTAAAACAATCGAAGGAAAACCCGGAAACCCTATTCCCGTAGCGTAATCCAAGACTAGTATGTAGCCCCATGCTTCGCTGGACTTTAGCGTGAACGCGTCAATCAAGTTTTTGTAGCCGTAAATGTAAGTCTCGTCCAAACTGTACGCGTAACTTGTTGAATAATAACGCGGTCTTGAACCCATAAGAAACGGCAGCGTAACGAAACTTGAAAGAAGAAAAACGACAATCGCCAGAGGCGCATAAACTTTTAACAATCGTTTGGCACGCGATTTGAAAGGGTCATTTTTTGTCGGGACGATTAGGTAGAAAATGGTGAAGAGTATCATGAAAGTTCCGTAAATGACGATGGCTTCGGCGTGAAACGCTGTGACCGCGATTGTTACGATTAAAGCCGCGGATAAGATATCCTTAAGCCTTGCCCGTTCTAATGCACGGTCAACAAAAAGAAAAAGTAACGGTGCAAACGCGTAGCTGAAGACGATTTCGATGTGTGCTTCGAAAAGTTGGGAGATGAGCCACTGGTTTAACAAGTAGACGAGAGATGCAGGGAGAGCGGCAACGTGTTTTCGGGTAAACCGGTAGGCAAAAGCGTAGACTGATATGCCCGCGAACAGAAAGGACGAGAACATGAAAACTTTAACCGTTGCTTCCCCGTTTTGGAACACGAGGTGGGTTGAGAAGAGAAAGAAGTCGAGCAGGTTTATTATTTCGACAAAACCAAAGGAGTACGGCCGCCATACTTGGAGCCAGCGAAAGTCGTTGCCGTAAAGATACACGCGCGAAATCCAACCCAGAACATCTCCGCCCGCAGGCCATTCTCCCGTGAAGAGGAAATTTCGGAAAACCAGCACTGAAACCAGCAGTATTGTGCTTAGGCTGACGATGAGCCAAACGTGTTTTTTCAAGGGAACGAAAGTTTCTTTTGTAGGTCGTATTCCGCCAAATTTTGATTTGAGCCGTTCCAAAGGTGAAGTCTTGCGGGTCGCGGTTTGGGTTCTGGTTTTTTGGCGTTTCAGAATGTTTTTTAATTTTTCAATTATTTTCATGCAAAGCACCTTGGCGGCTGTTGATTAATGTTTCATAAAGAAGCGTGGTTTCTTCGGCGGTTTTTGCCCAACTGAATCTTTCTTGAACGTATTTTCTGTTGTGTTCGCCTATTTTTCGGCTGGTTTTTGGGTTTTCGAGGAAGAATCTAAGCGCTGTGCTGAGTTGTTCTGGGTTTTTTGGTTCAACCAGTTTTCCGTGAACGTTGTTTTTCATTATTTCTGGTATGCCGCCCACGTTTGTGGCGACGACGGGTTTTCCTGCTGCCATGGCTTCGAGTATGGTTAGTCCGAAGCCTTCCAGTAGTGAGGGAAGAACGAAAACGTCGCAGATGTTGTAAAGTCGTTTTAATGTGTTGTGGTCTACTTTTCCAGTGAAGATTGTTTTTTCTTTTATGCCTAAGGTTTGTGCGTGCTGTTTTAGTTGTGTTTGTTTTCCGTCTCCGGCGATGATGAGTTTGCACGTGTAGTCTTTTGCGATGCGGGCGAAGGCTTCGAGCAAGTAGACAAGCCCTTTTCTCTGCTCCAGCCTGCCAACGTAGAGTACCGTGAATGCGTTTTCGAAGTTGAGGTTTTGTTTGGTCTCTTCGATTTCAGTCTTTGTGCACGCGTACTGTTCGGGGTAGATTCCGTTGTGGATTACGTGTATTTTTTGTGGGGGGATGTGGTAGGCGCTCGTAAGGGTGTTTTTGGTGAATTGGCTTACTGCAATCACTTTGTCTGCGCGTTGGGTTACTATTTTGTCGAGGTCGACTAATTTTTTCTCGACCCAAAAAATCATGCTTGTTTCTTCTCGGAGGTTATCAAAAGAACTTGGCGGCGAAGCATCAACCGTTGCGAACGTGGTTTTTGCGAGGTGGTGGATTGTGACTATTCTCGGAATTTTGACGAGGTTTTTGGTTAGGCTTAGGTCACTGGTGACGTTGGCGTGTAGTAGGTCAAACTTTATTTCTTTTTGTAGTCGCCTGTAGTACTTTCTTAGTTTAAGCCAATAAGACGGCATTTTCAACATGGGCTTGTTTATCACTTTGATTCGGTGTACGGTTGGGCTGTTCGTTGCTGCTTCATTTGTTTCAAAAAACGTTGGAGAAACCACGTGAACCTCGTGCCCCAACTTTGAAAGTTCAGTGCATAAACAATGCGCGTAAACTCCCGCCCCGCCCAATGTAAGAGGCGGATATTGCGTCGATACAAAGCAGATTTTCAGCAAGTCAGCGCACATCGATTTATTCTCCGCTATGTTGGTTTGGTCTTCATCGCCAAGCGTATCAGCAACTCTTGCGAATCTTCGGGAACAACCTTAGAAAGAACACGAAGAACCTTGTAGACGTTGGATTTTTTTGTAATCTTGAACGGTGGAAAAGCGATAGAGCGGATTTTCTTGGTTATCACAAAGCCATATTGTTTAAGCAGCGAATCGAGTGTTTGCGGAGTGAATGTTTGATAATGTGTTTCTACGTAACGCCAATCGTGGAAACGTGGCAGGTGAACTGTGTTTTGGATTTTTAGGAAAAGACTTTGCTGATTGGGTGTTGAGACGAGCAATTTACCGTTTGGCTTTAAAACTCTGGCTATTTCCCTCATTAACTGGTGCGGTTCCTGAAGGTGTTCGATGATTTCGAAGCACGAAACAGTGTCAACGCATTGGTCAGGAAAAGGTAGGTTACAAGCGTCCGTGAGGATTCTTTGTTGAGGCTTCCCTTTCCGTAAGGCTTGACGACTTAGGTCTATGCCTAGGTAACTGAAACGTTCTTTTGGAATAAACTTCGTAATCAAACAGTCGTTGCATCCTATGTCGAGAAGCAAGCCGTGACAGTTTTTGGTTAGAATTTCCGCAGTCTTTTTTAGCCTATAAAAACGCCATGCATCCTCCAATTTTTCGGGCGGATACGTGAGATGGACTATTTTGCTCATCGTTTGTCTTTCAACTCGACTGGCATGCTAACGAATGGTCAATTGTGCGTTTTTTCTGGTTAA
>JAWBOF010000125.1:0-4001 GCA_038826685.1 Bathyarchaeia archaeon | reverse complement strand
ATTAGCCCTAACTGGCCACCGTACCAACCGAGTACGAAAAAACTCAAACCTAACAAAAGCAGAAGCGAGCCAACCACACGTTTTTCCGCAATCTCCAACCAACACACGCCCAGTAAGCAAAGCCAACGCAAATCACGTATTAAAGAATTGCTGTATTAAAGGTGCCGTGCAAGTTTCGCCTTAATAGCATCCTTCGGCACAGCGCCCACAATTCTATCAACTTCTACTCCGCCTTTTAAAACAATCAGCGTCGGTATTCCCACAACTCCAAACTGCGCAGGTGTCTCAGGATTTTCATCCACATTCAGTTTCCCAAAAACCACCCTTCCTCCATATTCCTTAGCAAGCTCCTCCACCACCGGCGCAATCATCCTGCAAGGACCACACCAAGCGGCCCAAAAATCAACCACGACCAAGGGATACTGCTTCACGAATTCCTCAAAAGTCGAATCTTCAACAACGACAGGCGCATCTTTTCTAGTTTCCTTCATTACCTTTGTCATCATCTCCTGCATTTTCCTTAAACGAATGGTTTCAAGTTCTTTGTCTTTTGTTTCTCTCGCCCTTACCTTAAGATTCTTGTGCTGCATCATCATGCACGCATTCATAATTACCTTTAATCCCGCTTCCTTAGCTTTAGCTGCTGAGGCTTCGTTCGTTATTCCCAACTGCATCCAAACCGCCTTTAACTTGTTAAAACGTTTCTTCAACTCAATCGCTTGCTCCACAATAGGCGGCACATCTTCGGAAGGCCTAAAAATATCCACAACCTCAACTGCCTTCTGCAAATCTTCGGGCATATCAAGCAGAGACTTGAAGCATTTTTCTCCCAAGATCTCCTCGGCGAAAGGATTAACAGGAATCACATGGTACCCTTGACTTTTCAAATACTCCGCAACACGGTAACTATCCTTCTGAGGATCCTTTGACAACCCCACAATAGCAACCGTCCTGCACTGCTCCAATATCGAACGAATTAACTCCTCTTCCATAACTTCATTCTTCCTTTAGCCTAAGTAAGAAAAAACCCACTTATTTAAACCCATACAGAAAAACCTCGCTCAACGCTGAACATGCACCACATCTAACGCATCCAGCCTTATTCTTCAACGGGTTTACTCCATATTTCCGAAGAATCTGGCCAACATCCTCATAAAGCCTCAACATTCTTTTAGGGCTCGGCGGCTGAGCGTATTCAAAGAGAGAGCCAGCAATTGGATGTAACGGCAACAAAAAAGGCACCACACCCAATTCCGCTAATTTCTCAGCACCCATTAAGATGCTCTCATCGGATTCGCCCAAGCCAACTATCACAAAAGAACTAACCTGTGCATCGCCAAAAAGTTCAACAGCGTATTTCCACATCTCAAAGTAAACATCCAAATTTTTCTTCATAGGACAAACGTTTGAACGAACCTTGTCATCAAAGCATTCTGCGTGAACACCCACCGTATCAACGCCGGCATCATACAATTCATCCAGAAAACTTTTGTCATCAGGCGGCTCGAGTTGAACATGAACAGGCAAGGCTACCCGTTTCTTTATGGCTTTCGTCGTTTCTGCCAATAAAACGGCTCCTTTATCGGGCGAGGAAGGCGTGCCGGTTGTTAATGTCACATGTTTTGCTACACCTTCTCTAAATGCTTCATCTGCCACTTCGCTCAATTCCTGAGGGTTCTTAATCTCCAAACGCCCAGGTTTTTCCAAGCCGATTCCGCAAAACTTGCACTGCTTTGAGCCAGACCAGTACACACATTTTGAATATACTGTTGAAGCCAAACAATCCTTTCCATGCAAAATAGCGAACTTTCGCATAGGTGTACCTTTGAACGTCTGTTTTCCATAGAAACGCGGATTCGGAACAATTTTGACATTCACAAAACGCTTACCATTTTTCCGTATTACCCAATCGTTTTCTCTTCTAACAAGCGTAAATGGTGATTTTTCAACAAAATTACCTTGGAGAGGTATCTCAACGCATGTTCCATCTTCTAGAAGAAAAAATCTTCCACCAGCAGGGCCCGCGCCCGTTTTGCGGCCTTTATCCGAAAGATGCATCGCTCGAGCGCCGTTGCAGAGAAGTTCAATCTTTGTTCTTACGAGGTTAAACTTGTTTTTCATACGTTTGCACTAGCATTCCTTTGCTTTGTTCATAGGGGTTCCCTGTTTTATGGAATCCCATTTTTTCCGCGATTTTTCTGCTGGCGGGGTGGTTGAATAGGATGTTTACGTAGACTTTTTTGATTTTGTGCGTTTTTGCATAGTTGATGAAATGTTTGTACATTGCCGTTGCCAATCCCATCTTTCGAAAATCTGGATGCACTGATTGATGTTCTCCAAATAAACCTTCACTTGTAAGCAGGGCTTTGTATACGCCTACGAGTTTGCATCCTATTCTTATCCCGAAGAAGCGGTAGCCCCGTTTCATCTCCTCCAAAATTTGAACTTGGCTTAACGCTCTCGATTTTCTCCATGTCTCTGGGTATTCCTGAGCATTTTCAAGCCAAACCTTACGGAACAGAAGCGCGATTTCTGGAGCGTCAGCTTCTGTCAGTTCTTCCACTTTTATCTGTAGTAATGTTTTCATAAGTGCTCACGTACTTCCTTGAGGAGTTTTATCGCCGAAGATGGAATGTTTGTTCAAATCCATGAAAATCTCAGAAGAACGATGATGGAAAATGTAAATCTTGGGTTCTTCTATGATCTTCCCTATTAAGTCAACCGTGAACCCATATTCTTCGAGAAAGTTTCTGCATTTCTCTGCTTTGGCTGTGGCAAAAATGAAACCAAGTGACGGATAAGTGGTTAGCCAATCCTCGAGGGAAACGTTTCTCGGCACGGAAACGCGTTCCAAATTTATTGTCGCGCCAACTCTGCTCGATTCGCAAAGCATAGCAACCGTACCGATTATTCCCGGGCCGCTAACGTCCCTGGAAGCATTCGCAAACCTTTTTTCAGCAATACCAACTACGGCATTCAAGCGTTCCAAAAGTTCTTCGCTTGATTTTGACCTCGTAGAGTCAAAAATTTTGACCCAGCCTTTAAGGCCACGTTCACCATTCAGATCTACTGCAAGCACAAGGTCGTCATTTGGTTTAGCAGTGCTGCTTGGGAGAAAGTTTTTTTCTGCAATGCCGATAACTGAGGCGTCTATGCTGTTGAATGATGTGTCTGGATGAGTGTGTCCCTTTAAGAATTGTAGGCGGTATTTGTCTAGGCCATATTTGATTCCTTTTGTCATTTTTTTGAGCGTGTCTACAGAGTTTGAAGAAATTACACAGGTATACCCCATGGGTCGTGCGCCCTTCGCAGTCACATCGTTAACATTTACTACGACAGAGTAGAAACCTGCAAGCCACGGGTCATCATTTACGAGTTCTTCCACTATTCCGTCGGTTGACACAACAATGCGAGTGTTCTTTACTTTGAGCAATCCGGCATCGTCGAAGGCATTTTCTCCAAGAATGGGGGAAACTTCGTTAAGGACGGCTTTGCGTTGAATCCCTTTAAAATTTCTAAGGACCTTCAAAATACGTGCCAGTGATCGTTGCGAGTTTTTTCTATTCAATGGTTCACCTAAACCAGTCGTTGAGCGAAGATTTATAACTTTTCTGACACATTTTAGTTTCAAAGTGGTTCGATTTGAGTTCGCAAAAAAACGAGAAAAGCGTCGCGTTCACTATCCGTTTGCCCAAAAGATGCGTAGAAATAATTGATCAACTCATCCATGCAGGAGTTTATTCAAGCCGTGGGGAATGCATACGCGATATTGTTCGAGAAGCTTTCAGAAATGGATTTCATAAAAAGTTGCTGCCGCAAAAGAAATGAAACTCTAATCGGCGCAAAATATAATAAAAGCAATGTTTTTCTATCTTTAAATGGTAAAACAACTGAACTAAATTGTTTTTTCCCATCAACTTTTATATATTTTACTCCTCTATTTTTCCCTTTTGGATTTTTTATTGTTATATCATAAATTGCACCTCTGAAAATTTTTTTTA
>JAWBOF010000124.1:0-4067 GCA_038826685.1 Bathyarchaeia archaeon | reverse complement strand
TGCAGGCTTTCGTTATGGACTAATTACAGGGAAAAACTTGGAACAATGCGGTAAACTTGGAAATTTTGTCGCATCAAGGTGCATCACAAAAGTTGGACCGCGGCCAGGGTTGCCGCACAAATCGCAATTGCCGAAGGAACTCGTTTAGCTAACTAAAACTTCCTCGCGATATACTCGACGACTGATTCGAAGATTAATTTCCCATCTCCGAACTCAGGCATAGCGTCTTTTTTTGTCCAGTCGGGCAACTGCCAACCATAAAAAGCCCTTTCAGGATGCGGCATCAAACCGAACACCGTGCCTTGAGGGTTACATATGCCGGCGATGTCATCAAACGCGCCGTTGGGGTTTGCTGGGTACTCGCCCTCGGCAAGTGTACCGTCAGAATTACAGTATCGGAAGACTATTTGGTCGTTGTCACATAATCGTTTTACGCATTCGTCCTCTTTTTCTTTTGGAAAGATGAATCTTCCCTCTGAATGGGCCACGGGGATTTTTATGATTCTATTTTTTGGCATGTTTCGGGTAAAGACGCATTTGCCGTCGTTTTCGTGTTTGAGATACACCCATCGGCAGTTGTAGCCGGGCGGAATGTTAGGCGCCAGCGCCGCTTCTGGATACTCGCTGGCACCGTCAAAAGCGGGCAACAAACCAGCCTCGATAAGAACCTGAAAACCATTACAAATCCCAAGAACTGGACGCTCTTTTTCCACGAATTTCTCCAAATCCGCGCCAATTTTCGTTGCAATTGATTTGGCCCAAATCACGCCGGCACGCACGTAATCGCCGTAGGAGAAGCCGCCTGGAAAAACTAGTCCATCATAATCGAAAAGGTTTCGTTTTTTCAAGAGTTCATTGTAATGGACTATTTCCGCGTTAACGCCTAAATCGGTAAACGCTCTTTTTGTCTCCGCGTCGCAGTTGGTGCCGCCGACACGTAAGATGCAGATTCTAACTTCGTTTCGTTTCAATTTATGCCTCTCCTAGGCCGCTTTGCCATCGTTTCCTTAACGTCGCTAACTCGGCGGACACGAGTTTTTCTTCATTTAACCCGTAAATTTTCAAGAATGGCGCGTCTGTTACCGTGCCTATTCGGGCGTAGTTGCAGTTTTTCATTAATTCCTCGAACCGTTGGTTATGTTGTTTGGAGACTTCGACAAGAAGTCGGCTGTTAGATTCTGAGAATAGAACAAAATCATTTCGCCCCGCATCATTGGTTATAGGCACGTTTTTTAGGCGAAGCTCGAGTCCATAGTCGCTGCTGAACGCCATCTCAGCCGCCGCAACCGCTAACCCTCCTTCAGGAACGTCGTGGCACGCGCGGACAATTCCAGAATCGATGGCGTCAGTTAATGCCTCAAACGTTCTTTTTGCCAAATCTGTTTTCACTTTTGGCACAGTTTTCCCGAGGAAACCGAACAAGCGGTAATATTCGGATCCGCCTAATTCTTTGCTTGTTTGCCCAAGAATGTATACTGGGTCACCGGCGGCTTTTAGTTCCATGGAGACAGTTTTTCTTACATCTGGGATTATTCCGACCGCGGTGATCAAAAGCGTGGGCGTCACTGGTCCTAGTGGTGATTCGTTATAGAGGCTGTCTTTGCCAGAAATAAACGGCGTCTCTAAGCCTTTCGCAACCTCGTAGCAGGCTCTGCAGGCTTCTACAAGGGCGCCTAGTCTTTCGGGTTTTTCCGGGTTGCCCCACGTGAAGTTGTCGAGTAAGGCGATTCTTCTGCCTCCCACGGCTATGTTGTTACGGATTGCCTCGTCGATGGCTGATGCTGCCATCCAGTATGCGTCGATTTTTCCGTAGGCTGGGTTCATTCCGCAAGAGATAACCAAGCCTTTCCATGAGTTGTCGAGTGGTTTTATGACGGCGGCGTCGTTTGGTCCTGCATTTTCGCTTTGCAGTGGCTTCAATGCCGTGTTGCCCTTGACCTCGTGGTCGTAAGTGCGGATAACTCGTTCTTTGCTTGCAATGTTGGGCGATGAGAGGAGTTTTAGAAGTATTTCCGTAAAATTTTTCGGTTCAGGGAAGGATGGCTCGTGTAGGCTGGGTTTTTTGTGTTTTGCTTTTCTTTCGATTTTGGGTGGTTGAAACATAAAGTCTATGTCCAAGTCGGCAACCGAGGTTCCTTGGTAGGTTAGTTTGAGGTGATGGTTCTCAGTGAATTTGCCTATGGCAGTTGCCTCTACATCTTCTTCAGCGAAAATTGCCAAAACCCGCTTTAGGTTCTTCTCCGGCACTGCGAGCAGCATTCTTTCTTGAGATTCGGAGATGTAAATTTCCCACGGCGCCAACCCAGAATACTTGAGCGGAACTTTATCCAACTCCACAAACGCGCCCAAACCAAACCTATGCGCCATCTCGCCGATTGCACTGGACAAACCTCCGCCGCCTAAGTCAGTAACAGCAGAGCCAAGTTTGCAGTCGCGAATTTTGACAAGTGCCCGTTTCAGTTTTTCCTCTTCAATCGGGTTTGCTATTTGAACAGCAGGCCTCGAAACTTCCTCAGATTTTTCAGAAAGTTCGGTTGACGCGAAGGTTACGCCGTGAATGCCGTCGCGTCCTGTTTTTCCGCCGGCTAGTACCATGATGTCTTCTAATTTGACGCTTTTTGCAAACTTGTCCAAGGGCAAGAGCCCAATGCATCCACAGTAGACTACGACGTTTCCCGTGTAGCTTTCGTCGAAATATATCGCACCGTTAACTGTGGGTATGCCCATGTTATTCCCATAGCAACCTATGCCGGCTACGACGCCGCGGAAAACGTATTTCGGATGCTTCACGCCTGAAGGAAGACGCTCGTAATCATAATCTAGTGGACCAAAACCTAAGACGTCCGTGCACGCGATAGGGTCGGCCCACACGCCCAAAACATCACGGATAACTCCGCCCACTCCGGTCGCCGCTCCGCCGAACGGTTCTATAGCCGAAGGATGATTGTGGGTTTCAACTTTCACGGCGATGCCGTAGCCGTTGTCGAATTCTATTATGCCTGCGTTGTCTTCGAAAACCGATGTACACCATGAAGGGTTGAGTTCCTTCGTCACCTTGGCGATGTAGGTTTTGAATAAACTCTCGATTTTGCCTTTTTCCGTAACTATAGTGCCTTTGAACGTTTTGTGATAACAGTGTTCTGACCATGTCTGCCCGAGCGTTTGAAGTTCTACGTCGGTTGGGTTTCGCCCCAATTTGGAAAAGTAATCTTTAATCGTCTTCATCTCGTTCAGATTCAGCGCCAACCCCATAGTTTGGCTTATTTCCAACAACTGTATATCGTCAGCGTTAAGGACGTCAACGTCGAAGAGTTCAAAGGGCACTTTGCGTTTTTGATAAAGGTTCATTCTGTTTCCCTTATCTCAAACCTATAATCGTCCTTCGTTGGATTTGCAAGCAGTCTCCTACACATTTCATCCGCCATTTTTTCTGCCTCAACCTTTGAAACAGACTCCAAAACAACCATGTACACCTTACTAACGCCAACGCTTTCTACCGGATAGTTTAGTTCCCTAAGCGCTCGCGCCGTAGTGTCGCCTTCAGGGTCGGAATGCCCCGGCTTTAGCATAACCTCGATTTTCGCCTTGAATTTCATAGTTATACCACTAAACAGTTAAAAATTTAAGCTTTATTTAATTAAAAATTTAAACAAATATGGAAATGTTATTTCAACATGATTTTTTTGTCTTTGTACCGTGCTACTATTCTACCTGTCGAAGTCACGTGTCCGATTGATTCCGCCGTTACGCCGGTTTTTTCTATGCAATCAATTGTCGTCTCTGCGTTTTTTCTGTCCACGATAACCGCGAAACCCCAGCCCATGTTGAAGGTTTTCAGCATCTCCATGTCTGAAATTTTTCCCTTAATCGCATTGGCTGTTTGCTGGATTAGATCAAAAATGGGGTGTGGTTTGAAATTGTTGAATTCGAAACCTATTTTCTTTGAAAAAAGCATGAGCCTGTCGAATTTCAAGTAGGCGTCGCCTGTGATGTGTACTGCGCCTTTTATCTCGATTTTTTTCGTCAAACTGCGTAATGGTTTTGCGTAGATTTTGGTGGGTTCTAAG
>JAWBOF010000123.1:0-4087 GCA_038826685.1 Bathyarchaeia archaeon | reverse complement strand
CCATTAAGTGGGACAGGTTGAACGTGCCTTTCGCATGAACTCCCGCGTGCTTACCCATATAAAATCACCTAAAACTCAATAAAACATCATTCTCAATAAACTTTTATGCAAACTGCTCTAAAACAATTGCCCAATCAAGCGCGCAGCGAGTTCACTCAAGACTCGGTTAAACTCAAGAAACTCCGCTCGAGCCTGAGTTAAAGAAACCCTAACAAACCGCACGCGATCGCCGGGTCTTGCTTGGGCCAACCGTGAAATCCCAGCTGAGGTTACGGCGGCAATTTTGGGGTAGCCTCCACTCGTCTGTGCATCTACCATCAAAACAATAGGCTTGCCGCTACCAAGAACTTGTACTGCGCCGGGGATAAGCGCGTCAGTCACCAACTCCGACATCGTCTTGCGTTCGATTTCCGCGCCTTCAAGTCTATACCCCATTCTATCTGATTCAAGCGTCACTGTATACGTGCTAGAGAAAAACGTTTCAATTCCCTCAGCCGTAAACATGTCTTTCTGCGGTCCCAAAACGACGTTAACCGTAAACTCCTTTTCATAAGAAGGAATCAAGTCGGACGGGGCGATGAGCTTTGTTTTAAGAGGCGAATGCAGCTCAAAAGCGTGAATCAAGTCGCCACTTTTTAAGATTCGACCTTCAATTCCTCCATAACCACCACGCACGTAGGTCGAACGGCTTCCCAAAACCATTGGCACGTCGATTCCCCCTCTTACTGCAAGATAGGCTCTGCAGCCATATCGTGCACTTCCGACGAACGCTATTTTGTCGCCTTTCTTTACGCTCAATGTTTGCCACATAGATACAGGAGCATGGTTTATTGTAACCTGAAAATCTGCGCCAGTAATAGCTACCTGTGCGTCATCCAGTGCTTCAAGTTCTGGACCAATTACGGTAACTTCTAAGCACGCGCTATTGGCTTGATTACCAACCAACGCATTTGCGCACGTAAACGCATACTTGTCCATCGCACCCGACAGGGGTACGCCGAACCGCAGAAAACCATGCCTGCCCAAATCCTGCACGGTTGTGAAAAATCCTGGCTTGATGACGCGAAACAGTTCCATGCATTCCTCACTTTTTCAGAAGCGCCTCAAACTCTGCTTTGGTAATCGGCTTAAACCTGACTTTGTCGCCGGGTTGAAACAATGTCGGTTGTTGAGCGTAAGGGTTGAAAAGCTTAAGCGGTGTTCTGCCGATTATCCGCCAGCCGCCAGGAGATTCGCACGGGTAAATGCCTGTTTGGTTTCCTGCTATGCCTACTGAACCTGCTGGAATTTTTAGGCGCGGCGTCTCCAAGCGTGGCGTTGCGATCGAATCTGGAACTTTACCCATGTAAGAGAAACCTTCGATAAAACCAATCATATACACTGTATACTCGGTTTCAGAATGGATGCGGATAACTTCTTCAATAGTAAGGTTGTGCAGTTTGGCTACGTCCGCGAGGTCGGGTCCAAATTCATCGCCATACACAGTCGGCACCACAACTTGACGCACTTCGGTGCTGGTGTCGAATTCGTCAAGGTTGGGCTCCAAATCTTTAAGCTGGTAAACAAGGCATTCATAGCTGATTTTTAATGGGTTATAGCATACAAGAAGCGACGTGTACGCGGGTACACATTCTTCAACTCCAACAATTTTCGTCTGTTCAATAGCTCGGTTAAGCATGTGCACTTTTCGGTTTATGTTCGGGTCAATACTGTCGCCAAACTTGACGAGCAATGCTCTGTCGCCCATCGGAGCGTACTTAGGCGAGGAAAACACGTTTGTTCACCTTAGACAAATTTTCCCACCGCCGTCACAGTGATTCCTGCTTTTTCTAATCCTTTCCGCAATGCCCTTACAAGCGCCACGGCTTTCAGATTATCGCCATGAACACAAAGCGTATCAACTTCGCCTAACTCCACAGTCTTGCCGTCAACCGCGACTACACGCTTTTCCTTAATCATCTCTATCGCACGCTTGGTGACTGTTTTTGGGTCTTCAATAACCGAACCAGTCATCACCCTTGAAAGGAGGCTTCCATCCGATTTGTAGGCGCGGTCGGCAAAACCTTCAAAAGCCACTCGCAAGCCTGTTTTTGCGGCAACTTTGGCCATTTCTGATTTGGTTTGGGTAAACACTATTAGCTTCGAGTCGACTGCTTTTACGCCTTTCACGATAGCCTTTGCAAGCAAAGCATCCTTCATCGCCATGTTATAGAGCGCGCCGTGAGGTTTCACGTGTTGAAGCGCCATGCCTGAAACTTTTGCGAAGGCTTGGAGTGCGCCTATCTGGTAAACAACAAGATTCTGCACTTCCTCGCTGGAAAGCTTCATCTCTCTTCTTCCGAACCCTTGCAAATCTGGAAACCCAGGGTGGGCACCTACGGCTACGCTGTGTTTTTTTGCTAGGTTTATGGTGTATGCCATGACGTTTGGGTCGCCCGCGTGGAAGCCACAAGCGATGTTTGCCGACGTAATGTGGGGCATAACTTGCGCGTCGTAGCCTATTTTGTAGTGTCCGTAGCTTTCACCGAGGTCGCAGTTAATGTCTACTTTCTGCAAGTCATGCTGTCTCCTTTTCTACGAGGTATTTGCGCATGTCTTCAACTGCCGCGGACGGAATTGGCAGGTTTTTCATGGTCTTTAAGCCTGCTTCCGCGTTCAGCACTTTTGGGATGGAGTTGTATATCATGGCGATAGTGCCTATGTCGCCGTGGACGCATGGAGAAATCCTTTGCTTGATCGTAGGTATGCCTTCGATGGTTACGGCGTCGTATTCCTCTTCAGAGCCGATGTAAGCCTGAAACTCGAGCGAAATTACTTTTTTGCCGTTTTTAATACCATAAGCGCACTGTTTTAGTCCAGATGCTTGACCTTTTTCCACGCTTATTGCGTCGCTTCTCACCGATTTTTTCGCCACAACAGGCTCCACAGCGTCAACTTGGATTCTGTCTAATTCCCAAGCCAAAGCGTCCGCAATCATCGCAATCGATTGTTCTAAGCCGACGTGTCCCGAGATAATTTTCTTTTCTATTTTTTCTTTGAATTCGCTGACCGTGAGCCCTGCGCCGATTTTCTACTGAAAAGGCACCCGTCTGGTTGCGGCGTTCATGACACGCTTAACTTTAATGCTGTCAATCTTTTGGCACGGCGCTGTCAGCGTAATCGCAAGGGTGTCCATAAGGAAGCCCGGGTTGATGCCCGTGCCTAAGATTGTGGCGTCATGTTTCTTTGCAAGGGTGTCGAGTTTTTTCGCCAAGTCTGGCGATGACCGGTAGGGGTAGGAGAGTTCTTCGCATGTGGAGACCACGTTAACACCGTGTTTTACGATTTCTGCTATTTGCGGATACACTTTTTCCATGAACGAAGTAGTTGTGTGAATAACAATGTCGGGTTTCGTTTTAGAAAGCACATAATCAGTTTCATCAGAAACTGTGACGTCTAACCGTTTATCGTAGCCAATCACCTCGCCCAAATCTTTGCCCACCTTGTCCCTCGCAACATCGATGGCGCCTACGATTTCGATGCCCTCTTTTTCGAGCAAGAACTTGGCAACCATGCTACCAATTACGCCTACACCGTAAAGCACGATTCGCACTTTTCTCTTCATACTTCCGCCTTCTAATCTTTTGGTTAACTTGTATTATGTGGTTTCTCGCTTCCCTCTAAAGAATCTTATCTACGAACCAAGCGTTGAGAAAGGGGTTTGCGCATGGAGAAAACCTTTACATTTGTAAACTTTTATATCGGTGACCTCATGTATTTCATTGAGGACCCCAGTTGCCAACCCAGAAATCCAAAATTTCCAAAGAACTTCAAGAAAAACTGCTCGACCTTGAAAAGCTTAAGTACTGCTTCGAATGCGGCGTCTGCACCGCCAGCTGTCCAATGATGGAATTGGCGCCCAGCCATTACAACCCGAGAATTCTTCTCGAAACCATAGTGCTCGACCCAGAAAAAGCCCTCACCAAACCCGACCTTTGGCTTTGTGGATGGTGCTACAGATGCTATGAACGATGCCCCCAGAAACTCAAGCCCCCAGAAATCCTCCTCCTCGTGAAAACCCAAGCAGTAGAAGAAGGCATTCTTGAAG
>JAWBOF010000122.1:0-4202 GCA_038826685.1 Bathyarchaeia archaeon | reverse complement strand
TAAAACTCTGCCTCGTTCTTGCTACGAATCGGCGAAACTGCTGGAAAAACACAGAGAAATCTACGAGAAAGGGAACGTTTTTCCGAAACGAATGATCGATGGAATCGTTACGCGTCTTAAGTTGTACAACGACGAAAACTTGGTCGAATCAATAAAAAACGACAATAAACAAACAGAGGAACTAATAAAGAAACATTTGCATTGCGGTTAATTACTCATCTAATTTTTATGGCGTTTACAAAGTTTATTAACGAAAACAATTAACACAACATGCAAAGGCACGTAGGAACATGAACATGAAAAACTCCGAAGCCGCCGATAACCCAAGCCCGAGTCGCTACCGTTGGGTTGTGTTGTTTACTGCGTTTTTGGCCTTCGTCGCTTACGCTTTTGCTTTGCAGGAAGCCCCGCCTTTGATTCCCTCTATTATAAGCGAGTTCGGCATCAGTAACGCGCAGGCTGGATTAGTCATGTCTATAGTGCTGGTGCCCGGGATTTTTCTTAGTTTGCCTGCTGGCTTTTTCGTGAACAAATATGGTGCCAGACGGTTAGGTTTGGCTGCGTTGGGTGTGGTGATCGCGAGTTCTTTGTTAATCGTTATGGCGAATTCTTTTGTGGTGGTGTTGGCTGGAAGATTTATTCTCGGCTTAGGCGGCGCCTTTATCGTCGCTACTACGCCAGCCGTGATTGCGCAGTGGTTCGTGAAGGAAGAGTTGGGGAAGGCCATGGGATTTTTTGGGGTGAACATGCCTTTTGCTACGATCTTAGCATTTCCAACTGCAAGCATGCTGAGGGATCTTGGGTACGGGTGGCGTTTCCCTTTCTATGTAAGCTTGGTCTTAGGAATTCTTGTTGCAGTTGTTTTTGCGTTGGTAGTCAAGGAGGGCCCCTTCGCACGGCAAGACAGGACGATGACTACGCGGGTGGCGATTGGTAATGTTGAAGTTTGGAAGGTGGGGTTTGTTTGGCTGTTTTTTAACGCTTCGGCTTTGTCGTTTGTAACTTGGGCGCCGACCTTGTTTGAAACATTTCAAAACATACCCAAGGTGGAAGCAAGTTTTTTTGCGAGTTTACTGATGTGGGCGGCAATATTTTTCGTGCCAGTTTACGGCTATTTGTCAGACAGGCTGGGTAGGCGTAGGCTTTTTGCGGTTTTGGGAGCGGTTTTGATGGCTTTAGCCTTTACGTCCATCGCGTATGCTTCAAACTCCTTGTTGATCGCTTCGATTTTAGCCCTCGGTATCTCGGCGGCGATGATTCCGCCCATCGTGTCTGCTTTGCCTGCGGAGATTTTGGGGTCAAATTTGGCAGGTTTAGGTTTTGGCGTCACGGGCATGTGCATGAACATCGGCGGAGCGGTGGCGCAGCCTTTTGTGGGTTTTATGTTGGATTTTACGCAATCATACACTTATTGTCTGCTAGGCATGGCGGGGCTTTCCGCGGCAGGTGCGGTTGTGGCGTTCTTGTTGAAAACACGTTAACTTGGGCGGTTCTCAAGTGAAAGATGCCTAAACTGATATTTCTATTCCTGGAATTTTCTTTTTCTCGTAAACTATGTCGAAAATTTTTGTCATGATGGTGATCCAGATAAGGTAGAGTATGGCGCACATCATCCACGCTTCGAGAACCCTGAATGACCTTATGGCTATTGACTGAAATGCCGAGGTGAGGTCTCTTATGCCGAGAATAGACAAGGCAGCCGTGCTTTTTGTTAAGGAACAGAACTCGTTGCTCCACGCGGGGATTACTATTCTTAACGCTTGGGGCAGAATCACGTAGACGATTGTTTGGGGCTTCGACATCCCAACTGAAAGACCCGCTTGCATTTGATCTTCAAACACCGCTTGCATTGCGCCTTTTATGTAGCCCTTTTGGTATGCCGCGCTGTTAAGCGCGAAAACGAGGAAACCAGCGATTACTGGATCTATTAACGTTTGAAACAATGCGGGAATGACGTAAACGCCTATAAACAGTTGAACTATTATGGGGCTTCCTCTGAAAAATTCCACATAAAAACGAATAAAAGTCGAAACGATTTTTCCTCCATAAATGTCACCTATCGCCAAAACTGTTCCTAGCCCGAGCCCAGCAAATATACCAAATAATGTTACTTCGATTGTTAGAACGAAACCATCGATGATTAATGGGAGATTTTCTGCCAAGAAACTCATGTCATTCCCTTTTTGTTTTTTTGATCAACCTCGCCATGAATTTTTTCGCTCTTTCGCTTTCGGGATTGGTGAAGAAAACTTCTGGAGAGCCTGTTTCCACTATTGTGCCTTCGTCGTAGAATATCATTTCGTCGGCTACTTCGCGGGCGAACGGCATCTCGTGGCTGACTATGAGCATAGTGGTTCCCATTCTCGCAAGGTCTCTTAGCGTGTCGATTACTTCTCCCGTCAATTCTGGGTCGAGCGCTGATGTTGGTTCATCGAGGAGTATGATGTCAGGGTTTCGTGCTAAGGCTCTGGCTATGCCTACTCTTTGTTGTTGTCCGCCAGACATCTGCGCAGGATAATGCTTTGCCCAGTCTTCCATCTTCACCAACCTAAGCGCCTGCATCGCTCTTTCTCTTGCCTCATCCTTCGGCAATTTCAATACCCGCCTCAGCGACAACTCCACATTCCCGAGCGCCGTCAAGTGGCGGAAGAGCCAAATGTGCTGGAACACAAATCCTATCTTTGCTCTGGCTTTGTTCAGATCCACGCCGGGTTTTGTGAGGCATTGGTCTCTGAGGTAAACGTCTCCCTTGTCGGGTATCGTCAGCATGGCTAGACATCGTAGAAAAGTGCTTTTTCCCGAACCGCTTGGTCCGAATACGAGTTTTATTTCGCCTTCTCTAATCTGGAAGGAAACATCTTTCACCGCTATGATTTTTCCGTAGGATTTCCATAGGTTCTTACATTCCATCACTACATCTGTCATGGTCTACAACCCGAGTTGTTTCTTTTTTCTGCTTCCCCACGTGTCCAGCCATGTGGCCAAAGGAAACGTGAGTAAGATGTAGAGGATTGCTGCCACGATGTAGGGGATTACTGGATCATAAGTTGCTTTTCTTATCCTATCTGCTTGTTCCATTATTACAGGGACGCCGATCACGAACGCATACGATGAGTCTTTAACAAGAAGTGCATACTCGCTTCCCAAGCCTGGTGTAGAAAAAATAAAGACTTGAGGAATCATCACGCGTAATATCGACTGCAGCCTCGAAAGCCCAAGAGAACGTGCAGCTACCATCTGTTCTTCTCCAACTCCTCTAATCGCGCCCTTAAATATTTGAGATTGATTCGCCGCGCTCCTGAGCCCCAACACGAACGTCGCCGTGAAAAACGCGTCTCCAAAAGGAAAAGCAAGAAAAAGACCTACTCCTCGATAGAATAGAAGCATCAAAACTAGTTCAGGTATGCCTCTGAAAACTTTCTCGAAAGCGTCCACGAACACAGCGAAACTTCTTTCATACATCCTTATGAAAGCCAAGGGAAGCCCAATAGCTAGTCCCAGTAAAAAAGAAAAAATGGAAATTAATAGGGTAGTAGAGATTCCTTGTAGCATGTAGAGTAGTTGCTGGGATATGTCCACCGTGCATCACGTTGGTTTGCTAGCATTTCCATTTCTGTTTGAGCGCGTCTAATTCTCCAGAGGCTATTATTTCTGCAAGAGCGCCGTTTATCTTTGCAACTAATATGCGGGCATCTTTATGCGCCACGAAAGCCACTGGCCAGTAGGGTCTCCTGAAAATGATGACAAGCGGCGGCTCACCTTGTTGTTCGGCTTCGAGTATCCAGTTGGAAGTAATCGGAGTTTCCGCGTAGACACAATCGATCAAGCCTGTTTTCATAGCCGTAAGCGCGTCTACATAGTCACTGTAAGAGTGAACTAAGCCTGATGGAATAGCGTCAAGCAATTCGCTTTCCTGCGTGGTGCCTACTTGCACTCCTACATGAAGATTGAAAGTCGTCAAATTTTCTAGTGACGTTAACATGGTAATTCCTTTGTTGTCCCGTCTAGTTTTGTTCATTATTATTTGGCCCTCAGTGATGCTGTGATGCATTGTAAACTGTACGACTTCTAATCTTTCAGGTGTGACCGAAAAGCCACTAACCCCCAAGTCTAGTTTTCCTGATTGCACCGAGGTGATTATGTCATCAAAAGCCGTGTCTCTCCAATCCACGGTGAGGTTTAATTTGTCCGCGATCATTTCC
>JAWBOF010000121.1:0-4312 GCA_038826685.1 Bathyarchaeia archaeon | reverse complement strand
CCCTTGGCGCGGATGCAAGCCCATTGGCGGCAGGCGTTGCACTAACACAAGTTTTCAGAAACCTGCCTCGACAGGATTCGGCGGCTTCATAAACTCACGCAATACAATAGTTGCATACGAGCCCCGCCGCAAAACAAAACGCAACCGCAACGCCAAACAAGACGGCGTTAAAGAGTCAGCACCACAGCTTTCCACCGCAAACCCCATAACGGGCGTCGAAACCGTCCTCAACCCGCCCGGCGCACTGATCTCTGGCATGATGCTTGATTTGAAGTTTGACGGGTTTATTTTTTCTCTTTCTAAAACTGTTCGTTCAATTTCTCCCTGCAACCCCTCCGAAAACGACTGTTTGAAACCCACAAACGGAACAGCCACACAAGCCCTTCCCTTCCTAACCGCTTCATTAAATTCTGCAAGCGTCTTCTCAACGGCAATCTCGCCTTTCTTTGCAGGCAAACCATGCTCGTCCAAACATACCACGTAATCACCAACATAAACCTCGTTCAAAGCCAAACCTTGACGAACCCTCTCACTCAAAAACTGGTTAAAAAGATAAGATTGATACGCTTGAACAAAAAGCTCACGAAGCTTCAGCGGCAACTGCCTAAAAGCCCCAAGAAAATCCCTCGGATAAACAGCCAAACGCCTCAACATTAAACGTTCATACCGAAAACGCCTCGGAAAACATGAAAACGCCTCCTTAAAATCCCCAGTTTCGGCAAGCCTTTCTCTGGCCGCCTTTACTGTTTGGTGCTCATACCCGCTTGAACGAGAAAGAAAAATCATCGCGGCTTCCTCTAAATTCCCCATAACGATCGCTCGTCCAACCAGATGCGTAATCGGTCGCACCGTACCGAACCGCTGATGCCCAAAAAAGTTTGGAACACCACCAAAAACAGAAAGCTCCTCGCACGTGGAGCGTACAAGGTTTTTCACTTCATTCTTTTCTAGAGAAATCGAACGTATCGTAATGGTGAATTGGTTACCGAAAAGAAGTTTTGTCGAAACTTTTTCATCAGCATAACGAACTGGAAAAACTGTGACATCTTTAACCCTTACTCGAGAAATTTCCTCCGGTCGAACACCATAGAAACTTATATGTTGTGCCGTAAGAGCTTTCGTATCCTTAATTCCAGCGAATGAAATTCGTTCACTACTGATTTTTAATTGTTGAGCCACAGTTTTCACTGCGAGAAGCGTGTCCCAGTCGCGTTTGACTAGGACGCAAGCAAGGTAACGCCCTAGCCGCGAAGTATCCATTGAAGGGTTAACCGAGGCTATGCTGCCGTCAGTCAACATTTCCTCAACAATAAAATCGTCAATCTTCTTTCGAATAACACCTCCCACTCCGACAGTTTTTGTAGCGTAAACCGAAATACCGAGAATCCTCTCAAGCTCTGGAGCAATCAAAACACAGAATCCTCTCACAAAAGCGGAAGCTTACCCGTCAACTTGTCAATCAAGTCGCTGGGTGCAGGTCCAATGCCAAGGCATGTGGCAGTATCAGGAGGCAACTGTGTCAAGCCACGATCACGAATAAGCGCATAAGGCAACCGCATCTTCGCCGCTTCCTGCTGGAGTTGAAACAATTCTGCTTCGCTCTTTACCTTCACTACAACCTTCTTCTGCCCTTCTTCAAGCCATGCTTCCCACCAATCATCATGACGATTTCGTGCTTCTTCCGCGGCAGAAACCGCGGCATGAGAAGCTTGCGCTGCGATTTTTCCTTTTCCCATTTTTAGGTCTACACGGACGACTATGGCTTGTTTGTATTTGAATTCTGACATTTTTTCTGCCTTGAATTGCGGATTGTATGTTTGAAGACGGATAACGCACAAGAAATTAATAAATTCTTGCAACATCAACGAACAAAACTAAAACAATCCTAGGCAAGGGCGGAAAAGAAGAAATAGGCTAAAGTGACGACAGTTGAGGGATTTTTGATAAGATGCAACAACGTGTTTCCTTGGAAATCAACATCTTCCACCAGTGCCAACGCCTCATTCAACCGCAACCTTGCAGCAACATGGAATAATTTGTCGATTTCACGGTCCGAGAGACGGTTTAACAGTTTTCTTACAAAAACCATGACTCTCATGTCAAACCCAATCTTCCGTCTCCAACTTGCCTCGTAACGATTCAGAAAATCCTCAGAAAAATCATCCTCTTTAACTGCCAGTGCCGCGACCTCGCCTGCAATTTGTGCACAAGTAAGTCCCATCGTAACTCCCCCGCCCGTGGTAGGCTTGACTTGGGAGGCAACGTCGCCCACCGCCAAGAAACCATCAGCACAAGTTTTCTGTATTGGACCGCCAAGCGGAATAGCATGATAAGATAGATCTAAAATTTTACTTCTGCTCAACTTGCCACTAGCGATTTTATGTTTTTTTATAAAATACTCCAAACAATTTTTTGGGTTATTGTACCTTGTCGCCAACCCAATTTTCGCCGTGCCGTCGCGTTTCGGAATTATCCAAGCATAAAACCCATCCGCAAACGCCTTGCCAAAATACAATTCAACTCCATCAACTTCTACGTCTCTAACATTATCTACCGTAGCAGAAACCGCTTTCACAAACAGTTTTCTGTTTAACGGCTTTAACCCCGCATTTTTCAAAACCATTGAAGCAACACCTTCGGCGTCTATGACTATTTTTGAGTGAACCTTCTCGAGTTTGTTTTGCCTTTGGAAAACAACTCCTTTCACGGCGCCACGTTCTTGAAGAAGGGATTTTACTCGTGAATTAAAAAAGTACTCTGCGCCTTTTTTAGTAGCGGTGTCAGCAAGGTGCTGATCAAAAAGCGCGCGGTTAACAGCACACGTCAAATCAGAAGAAGAACGAACACAAAAACGTATTCCAGAGGGTGAAAAGAAAGTAGCATTCTTAAATAAATTCTCAACAAACGGTGACGACGATTTCAGCCCTAACCTTTGCAACCCCTTCAAACTCAAATGCCCCGCACAGTGACATGGAACTCCCACGCTTGAATGCTCTTCAAAAACACTAACTTTGACGCCCAATCTAGCCACAGTTAAAGCAGAAAAAGACCCGCAAGGCCCAGCGCCTATCACAACAACATCTGATTCCACGGTCACCTTTTTTCACACAAACATTGTTTCAGAATCTTTTCAAATTAAACCTTGTTACGTAACCGCTCATTGACAGATTATAGAAAAATGGGAGAGGATGATGAAGTAATCATCGCATGCTTAGATTTTCTTCTTGCTAAGGACTGATCGGAACGCGCCGTGTTTGGAGCATTCGAAAAGTCCAATTTCTAACTGAAGTCTTTTGCCCGATTTGTCCGGGCGACCCGCCATTTTCCATGTCTTCTTTGGTTTAGAGACTTCTTCACCGCATTTAGGACATTTAGCCATTAATCATCCCTTCAATTCAAACTATCATCAATGTTACTGCATAAAAGATTTTCCATGCTTGCCGATGAAGAAACAGAGAAGATATAAGTGACCGTGTCAAATATTTTTCAAATCTTTAGGATTCATGTATTAAAGGGAGAATTTGAAATGTCATCAAAGATGAAGGAAAGCAGTGAAACCGTTTTAAATATGCCCACGTGCACCAGTTGTAATCGAGTGATTTCTCCTGGTCAAGAGGCAACTAAATTTTCGTGCCCGAGTTGTGGAGAAATTATAATCTGGCGTTGTAACCGTTGCCGCAAGTTCGGACGACCATACCAATGCCCCAAATGTGGGTTTATAGGACCGTGAGAAAGATGGGAAAAATCGTTATTAGCTTCAAAATATTTCCGACAGGGCTTGAGGTTGACTTGGACGATTTGAAGAAAGAGATAGAGGGGATTCTCCCATCTAAAACGAGTATTTATGGATATCAAACAGAGCCGGTTGCCTTTGGGTTGAATGCTCTAATCGCGCACATACTTATTCCCGAAGACGAAAGCGGTTTATTGGACAAGATTGAGGAAAAATTAGCCAAAATTCCAGATGTTAGCCAGATTCAAACAATCATGGTTCGAAGAACCCAGTAGCTCTGTTAAAGTTGAGGTTTTTTGTAAAGTTTATATATTCAAAGTTCTTTTCGACTTCTATGCACGTTTACTACTTTCAAGAGGTAAAAAGAAATGAGTAATGAAGCACAGCTTAAAGTTGGAGACGCAAAACAAAGAGACGTTGGACGAGGCATAGCCCGCATAGACCAAAAGACAATGCAAAAACTCGGCATTAGTGCGGGCGACGTCGTAGAAATTATTGGAAAACGAGGCACGAGCGCCATTGCTTGGCCTGCTTACAGTGAAGACCAAGACAAGGGCATAATACGCATTGATGGTTTTA
>JAWBOF010000120.1:0-4350 GCA_038826685.1 Bathyarchaeia archaeon | reverse complement strand
GAAAACAAGAAAATAAGTGAAGACCATAACAAAAAGGATTATAGAACTTGACATTGCTTTTCTAGCGTTTAAACCCAATACGTTTTCGATCTTTGACGAGCCCTTGAGGGAAATATGCTTTGGTAAAATTCTCTTTCTGTTAAGCATACAAGTCAATGCCTTCTAAAATACGATGTAAAATAAAAGGTTACTCATAACATATTGAAGCTTTTTAGAAGAATCGGACGCGCCTGTAAAGATCTATTAGCCTTTGTGCTCTTTCGTCTACGATCGGTGCGTTTATGATTTTCCCAGTCCCTATGTTTTCTGTTTCTGCGGTTACTGGGACGCCGAATTTGCTTTTCATGACGTAGTAAAGGAAACCCTTAAACTCGCCCTTGGTGAGTTTTGATTTGCCCCGTTTTCGGTTGCTGAAAACGATTGGAACCTCTCTTATTTTGAACCTGTTCATCCATGCTTGTTTTACGGTTTCTATTTGGATTTCGTATGTTTGGCTGTGAAGATTGTCGATAACTTCTCTAACGTATTCAAGCGAATAGCATCTAAACCCGCTGGTGCAATCTTGGACTTTCATGCCTACCATCATCGTCGCTATGAGGTTAGCAGTGTGGCTAATTATTTGCCGTGCGACAGGCCAGCCAGTGGTTTTGCCGCCGACGATGTATCTGCTGCCGATGACGAGGTGGTTGCCTTGTTTTGCAGCGTTGACTAGGCGTGGAATGTCCCGTGGGTTGTGTGAATAATCTGAGTCCATGGCGATTATGTACCTTGGCGGATTTTCTAATGAAAGGAGCAAGCGAAAGCCCGCGGTGATTGCGGTTCCCAGTCCGAGTTTGGCTGGTCGAACGAAGAGTATGATGTTTTCATATTCTCTCTGTAGTCGACGGACAATGTCAGCAGTGCCGTCGGGGCTTGAATCGTCGATGATTACCAGCATGAGATTAAGGTTTAAGGCTTCTATTTCTCGGATGAGTTTTTCGATGTTTGCTGCCTCGTTGTAGGTTGGAAGCATGACGGCTACGAGCGGTTCATTCCTCGTCTGGAGGGGCGCATCAAGTTTTTCCCATGTGGATGCAGCCGATCCCGTAGCAAAACGTGATAGAGTACCCTCTTCTTCAAGAGCGTTGGGAAGCAGCGTTTCGTTCACGCTTTTTTCACCTTTTCAAGAACACTCGGGTTTAACCCGTTTTATGCCCTCGGTATGCTCATTTTTCTTATATAAGACTATTTATTAGTTATTATGTAAAAACAAGGAAAGACAAGGTTAGAACTTTTGTTTAATTCAATAAACCTTCTGTGGAAGCGTATTTCAGCACGAAAAAAGTATAATAGGTAGCAGAGTGGTGTGTTGTAATACACTGTTGCAGTGATTGCGATGAAAGTGCCTAAAGAAATTACCACGTACTGTCCGAAATGTAAAACCCACCAAGCGCACACCGTAACCTTGTACAAGGCGGGAAAGCGTAGAGCATTAGCCATCGGCGAACGGAGACATGAACGAGAGAAGAAAGGCTACGGCGGCCAGAAATATCCGCTTCAGAAAAGGTTCGCGAAGACTACAAAGAAGCTGGCTTTGCGGCTAAAATGCAAAGTATGCGGGTTTTCGAGGCAGAAGGATGGTATTCGGCTTAGGAAATTAAATATCGAGTGAGGTGGGGTATGCTGATGAGCGAGTGGGACAAGCTTATTCCTAAACCAAGAAGCAAGTTTCTGCGAGTAAAGTGCTCTGATTGCGGCAATGAACAAATCGTGTTTAACAGTACGACGTTAACGGTGAATTGTAACGTCTGCGGCGCAGTATTAGCTGAGCCTTCTGGAGGAAAGGCTAAGATTAGGGGAGAAATCGTGGCAGAATTAGAGTAAATCTTGAAAAAGGGTGAATAACTGTGTCCAAAAAGCCCGAGTGGCCTGAACCCGGCGACCTTGTCATAGTTACGGTTAATAGGATTACTGATTATGGTGCTTATGTGACGTTGGATGAGTTTGGGAAGGAAGGCTTGTTGCACGTTTCTGAGGTTTCTTCTTCTTGGGTTAGAAACATCCGTGACTTTGTGCGTGAAGGCCAAAAAACAGTATTGAAGGTTTTACGTGTTGACGAAGAAAAAGGACATGTGGATTTGTCGCTGAGGCGGGTCACTAAACGCGAACGCATAGAGAAAGTTATGTCTTGGAAACGCGGACGGAAGGCCGAGGCTATAATGCGAAGTGCAGGCGAAAAACTCGGCTTGCCCCTCGAGGAGATTTACAGTAAGGCTGGAGTGTTGATTGAGAAAGCGTTCGGCGACGTTTATGAGGGTTTGGAGAAAGTAGCGCGCGAGGGCGCCGCTGTTTTTGTGAATGCGGGAGTGCCTCGAGAAATTGCTGAAGCGTTAGAGTCTGTGGCAAGAGAGAAGGTTCGTTTGCCCATGGTTCGGGTTAAGGGCACTTTGGAGTTGCAGTGTGCCAAGCCGAACGGGGTTCGCTGCATTCGCGAGGCGTTACTTTCTGCGAAGAAGGTTGAAGATGCAGATGAGAGTAACATTCGCGTTTTTGTCACGGCGCCGCCTAAGTATTCCATTGTGGTGGCAGCGGAAGATTACAAGAAAGCAGAGAAAACTTTGCAGAAGGCTTCTGAAAACGTGATAAAAACAATCACTAAAGCCGGCGGGCAAGGAGTTTTTAAAAGGGAAAAATAATGGTTTGGCTACTTCGGAAATGTGGAGACTGCGGGAAATACACGTTGAACAGGGAGAAGTGTCCTAGTTGTGGTGGTGCCGTGCATGTTCCGCACCCTGCAAAGTTTTCGCCTGACGACAAGTACGCAAAGTATAGGCGCATGTTGAAAGAGGAGAGGTGCGGCAAGAGTTGAAGACAAAGATAACAGAAGTAGCGAAGGTTAAGTTGAAAAACCCAAGTCTTATCGAAGGATTACCAGGTTTAGGCATGGTTGGAAGAATTGCGGTGCGTTATTTGGTGAAGACGTTGAAGGCGGAAAGGCTGGCGCAGTTGCATTCGCCTCATTTTCCGTATTACGTGCTGGTGAATAAGAAGGGTAACGTGCGTTTGCTTCACGGCGAGTTTCATTATTGGCGGAACGAGAAGAGCGAGAACGATTTGATTCTTTTAACCGGCGACAGCCAAGCACAAACCATCGAAGGTCAGTATGAGGTTGCTGAGAGTATTCTGGAGTTTGCGAAGAAGCAGGGTGTGAAGACGATTTTTACCGTAGGCGGTTTCAGGGTGGAAACCGAGGAGGCGCCTAAGGTTGTTGTGGCGTCTTCTAACGCTGAGCTTTTGAAGAAGGCGGTTGAGGCGGGCGCCGTTGTGAGCGGTGCTGGAAACCCTGTTGTCGGCACGGCTGGTTTGCTTTTGGGGTTGGGGCGGTTTAAGAAGATTGATGCTTTATGTCTTTTAGGTGAAACGCGGGGATATTTGCCGGATCCAAAGGCGGCAAAGAGCGTGCTTGCTGTGTTACAGAAACTGTTAGGGATTGATTTAGATTTGAGTGCTTTGGACAAAGAGATTGAGAAGGCTGAGAAGATTGTTGCGAAGATGAAGCAGATCGAGAAGCGCCGTGAGTTGCATGCGCGGAAGATGCGCAAGATGGAAGAAGAAAAGGTTACGTACATCAGCTGAAGGGCTTTCTGGCGTAAGTGTTTTGCGTATGGTTTCAGCCGTTTTTCTTTGCATGAGCCACGTTGATTAGGTGTTTTGTTGTTTTTTGGCTTGTTTATGCAAGTGATGTTAGGGTGCGGGTTTGTTTTTGAGCCATGTTTTCGCAAGTTCGTCGAAGTTTGGGAAGACTTGGCGCATTATGGGGATGTACATGCGTTTTTCGTCTTCGCTGACGTATTGGAATTGGTATTCGCCCATGTAGGGTGACGGTTCACCTTCGCGGGTGATGAGTTCTATGTGCATGAACGGGTCGCCGCGTTTGATTGTGATGGGTTTTCGGTCGTTGCTGAGGTTGACGAGTTCCAGCGCGAGGCGCCCGACGAAGCCGCTGTGCACTTTTGCGGCGTTGAGGAAGGATAAACCCATGCGTCCGTACTTGCTTTTGGCGGTTAAGTGCGCCACGTATTGCGGTGGGGTGAAGACGATTTCGTACGAGAGGAGGTTCTGGTGCTCCAAATAGTTGAGGGTGGTTTCCTCTTTTACGGTTAGGATGTAGCCGTCTCCGTCGAGGAGGTTGTAGTCGAAGGGATAGATGATTTTGTATTTTTCTATAAGCTCAAGTAGCTTATTTTTTCCTACGATGCACATTTGTTTAACCTCTGAACGTGTGTTTTGGATACCTTAATGACGCTTGCGCCTTAAAACACCTACGCTCAACGTGACGATAAAGAGAGTTAACAGAAGTAGGGCTGGGAT
>JAWBOF010000119.1:0-4362 GCA_038826685.1 Bathyarchaeia archaeon | reverse complement strand
AAAAACACCGTCCACGGGTGTGTCAATTGGCTTCAGCTTAGGATGACTCTCCATAAAGAAGCCGTCTGTTCCTCTGGAAATGTTAAGAATCCTTGCCACGTCAGCCGCGTCCTTCTTCGGCACCGCAGCCGTCGACAACACCACCATCTCCGTCTCAAGCTCTATCGGACTCCCCAGCGCCATATCCTCGGCTTTCACAATCAGGTTCTTGGTCGCTGGATCCTCCAAAATCTGGCTTACCCTGCCGCGGATGAAGTTGATGTTCGACTCTCTCGCCCGTCGATAAAATTCCTCGTATCCCTTGAACGGCGTTCGCATGTCCATGTAAATCAAATAAACCTCCACATCGTCCCGGTACTTTTCCTTAAGCAGAATCGCGTTTTTCAACGAATACATGCAACAAAAGCCACTGCAGTACTCGTACTTGTTCACGTCCCGCGAACCGATGCACTGAATAAACACCACACTATGCGGCTTCTTACCGTCCGAAGCCCGAACCACCTTCCCACCCGTCGGACCGGCAGCCAAAATCAAACGCTCAAACTCCAACGCCGTAATCACATTATCAAACTTACCATAACCATACAACGCGTTATCGTAGGGCAAATAAATGTCATAACCCGTCGCCACGACAATCGCGCCAACATCCAACTCGACCTCCTCGGGCTTCTGCTCAAAATCAATCGCTTGCCGCGCACCACACGCATCCACACACTTGTAACATTCGATGCAGTGGTCCTTGTTAATCGTGTAAACCAGCGGCACCGCCTGATCGAACGGAATCGAAATCGCCTTCCTGACGCCCATGTTCATGTCCCACTCGTTAGGGTACTCAATCGGGCAAACGTCCTTGCATTCGCCGCAGCCCGTACAGTTTTTCTGAATCACGTAACGCGGGTTCTTGCGTATCTTGACGTGAAAATTCCCCACAAACCCGCTGACGCTCACCAAATCCGCGTACGATATTATTTCGATATTAGGATGCCTCGAAACGTCCACCATCTTCGGACCTTCGATGCAGATGCTGCAGTCGAGCGTTGGGAACGTCTTGTCCAACTGCGCCATGTGACCGCCGATGCTCTCGGTTTTTTCAAGAAGATACACTTTGAAGCCCATCTCAGCAAGGTCCAAGGCCGCGTTTATGCCAGCGATTCCACCGCCAACGACGAGTGCCTTGTTGGTCACGGGCACTTCAATCGTCTTCAGCGGCATCAGCAACCGCGCTTTGGCCACAGCCATTCGGATTATTTCTTTCCCTTTCTCGGTTGCTTCTTTGGGCATGCTTCCGTGGCACCACGAGTCGAACTCGCGGATGTTTGCCATCTCGAAGAAGAACGGGTTCAACCCCGCCTCCGCGACTGTCTTGCGAAAAGTGGGCTCGTGCATGCGGGGCGAGCAAGCCGCAACCACGACGCGGTTGAGTTTGTGCTCCTTGATTCCTTTTCTGATTTCGTCCTGTCCCGGGTCGGCGCATGTGTAACGGTTCTGTTTGGTGTACACCACGTTGGGCAAGGTTTTGGCGTATTCTTCGAG
Source organism: Bathyarchaeia archaeon (assembly GCA_038826685.1). Lineage (GTDB taxonomy): Archaea > Thermoproteota > Bathyarchaeia > Bathyarchaeales > SOJC01 > JABFQO01. The sequence goes on along the minus strand of JAWBOF010000119.1, from coordinate 2,829 downwards.
TGCGTTGATGTCGATTACGCCGGCGATGTTGAGCCCGCAGTGGCAGATGAAAACGCCTATTCTGGGTTCTTCGAATTCCACTTTAACTGTGTCATTTTTTGGTTTTTCTTCCTGATGAGTAGTGGTCATTTTTTGGTTTTCCTCCTGTTTAGAATCGTCGGTCAACCGAGTCTCGGGCTTTTGTCGCGCCTTTTGCCCGCAGTTCTTTCACCACTTCTTTTGTTGATGCGAGTTTTTCGAGGGCTTTGTTCCACGCGCCCGACTTGACCGGCGTGTGTTTGACGGTGGTGCGGTGCAGTTCTAAGGCTTCAGGGACGGGGCAGACGATTCGACATGCGCCACAGTAGACGCAGAAGTTTTCGTTGACCTTGACTTTTTTGTCGTCTTCAGAAAGGTACAAGGCGCCCGTGATTGGGCAGACGTCGAGGCAGTCTCGGCATCCTTCTGGGCATTTTTCTTCGTGGATTTTTATGGTTCCGTAGAATATTTTTTTGACTTGAATCGCGTCTGCGGGGCCTTTCAGTTCGCAGATTCTGCAGCATGGGCAGAGTTCGGTTTTGATGTCGATTTGGGTTTTCAGGTTTTTCTTTTCGTTTTCTGACAGTTCGTTGAGGTTTTCGATTTTTTCGCCGTTGGGCGTGAGGAACGTGACTGTGATAAGGTTTAGGGGACACACTTCCGCATAGTCGATACATGAGAAATCGCACTTGCTCGTGTCCACTTTTATTTCACGTATCAGTTCAGGAAAACTTTCTTTTTCAACTACCGAGCGGATGTTTTTGCCGTCGATTAGGACTTTTATTGCTCCGTACGGGCACATGGTGTTGCAGACGCCGCAATAGTGGCACTTTGCCAAGTCGATGTCGATTTTGGGTTTCTGTGCTTTTTCTCCTGGTTTCTTCTCAATTTTCGTGACGGTTATGGCTTCTCTCGGGCACACGAGCTTGCAGACTTCGCAGCCTACGCATAAGGTTTTGTCAACCACAAGCGCATAATGCCTAGCGTGGTGTATTCTTTCGTTTAGGAGTTGGGTTTCGGTTTCGGTTTTTTGATGTTTCAGCGGCATTCTGCGGTTCCATCCTTTTTCGGTTGAACGATTGGGTTTCGGTTGGAATATTAGCCATATGTAAGGAAATATTTATAGTTTCTATCATTGACTGTTTATTTCTCTACGCTGGTTTGTTTAGCTGATTGGCGTGGAAATATAATGTAAATATGGTGCATGAGACATGAGCGTTAAAGGTCACGTAACGATGGCGCACGGTGCCGGCGGCGCGGTTATGAACGATTTGATTAAGCATTTTATTCTCAAATACTTGGGCAACGAAAAAGCCGGTGCGGAGGTTGGTTTGGAAGCGTTGGACGATGCTGCCGTGATAAACGACATTGTTTTGAAGTCGGACTCGCACGCGGTTAAGCCCATTTTCTATCCGGGCGGAGACATTGGGCGTTTGGCGGTTTCAGGCACGGTGAATGATATTGCTTGTTTGGGTGCGGAGCCTGTGGCGTTGGCGTGTGGGTTCGTTCTTGAGGAGGGGTTGGCTATGGCGGATTTTGAGCGGATTTTGGTTAGTATGCGGGAGGCTTGTGATGAGGCGGGTGTTTATGTAATTACGGGCGACACGAAGGTTGTGGAGAAGGGAAGCCTCGGCGGTTGTGTGGTGAACGTTTCTGGGATTGGACGGCGAACCGAGGCTTTGGAGCATAATCTTGCAGTTGTGAGGCAGTATAGGCATATGTTCAAGAGCCGGTGGCTTTTGGATAGCAACCTCCAAGCAGGCGACAAAATCATCCTTTCGGGCACGGTTGGCGACCATGGATTGGCAGTTTTGTCGGCGCAGGAAGGGCTGAGTTTCGGGAGCGAGATTGTCTCGGACGTAAAACCATTGAACAAGTTGGTTCAGCAATTGCTTGCAGTAGGCGGAATCGTTGCCTTGAAAGACCCGACCCGTGGCGGTTTAGCGAATGCTTTGAACGAGTGGAGCGAGAAGTCTAAGGTAGGTATTCTCATAAACGAGGACAAAGTGCCCATCCGAGAAGACGTTGAAGCCGCTTGCGAAATGTTAGGCATCGACCCGTTGGAAGTCGGGAACGAGGGTAAACTCATCATCGGCGTGGTCAAAGAAAAAGCAGACGAAGTACTCGCACAATTGAAAAAGACAAAAGAAGGCAAGGACGCACAAATCATCGGCGAAACCACAAAACAGTTCAGCCAAGTCGCCATGCAAACCGTCGTCGGCGGAAAAAGAATAATCGCCACACCCATCGGCGACCCAATACCAAGAATATGTTAGGAGAGGAGCGTACACTATGAGAAGTTGGAGTCAAATCTTGAAAGAAAGCCCAATTAATTGGCTTCTCGAAAACTCTAACCCATCCATTCGCTATTTTACTCTCACAGAAATTCTGGACAAAAGCCAAAATGACCCCGAAGTCGTAACTGCCAAAAAGGCGATTCCAAACTCTAAAACAGTAGCAAAAATTTTTGTTAAACAAAACCCCGACGGCTCGTGGGAAACTCCGCATCGTCCCTACCTGCCAAAGTACAAGTCTTCCTACTGGACGGTTATGACCTTAAGCCAACTCGGCGTGGACAAAACCGACCCAAGAATGCGGAAAGCCTGCGAGTTAATCTTCCAGTTCCAGCACGAGGAGGGCGGTTTCACAAGTTTCACCCTTAAACACGCAATCGAAGAATACGAGTACCTGCAGCAGAAAAAAGGCAAAAAACTGCCCAAACCACCCACGGAAATGGCGCAAGCGCTGGTTTATGAACAGCAAATGTCGTGCTTGACGGGCAACGTGTGTGCCGCGCTGATTCGCACGGGC